>JABXJU010000342.1 GCA_013375405.1 Candidatus Helarchaeota archaeon | reverse complement strand
CTGTAAAGTTCGCCGTTTCTGAAAGGGGGTGATACGGGGGATCTAGATAAATAAAATCGCCTTTTTCCGCGAAATCTAAACATTTTTCAAAACTTGCATTCAAAAGCTTAACATTTTTCGAAACAAGATTCACCGCTCTCAAGTTTTTCTCATCACAAAATTTCGGATTCTTATATTTCCCGAAGGGAACGTTAAAGTGGCCTTTACTATTTACTCTATACAGGCCATTAAAGCAACATCTGTTCAAATAAATGGTTCTTGAAGCACGTTCAACATTTGACCACTTGCTGAATTCTTCCAAGTTCCGATCCACATTTCTTATTTTATAGAAATATTCCTTTTCATTCCGATGCTTCTTTAGAGAAAGGATTAATTCTTCTAATTGCTTCTGAATAACCTTAAAACTATTAATTAATTCCTCATTGTTATCTATCAAGATTGTACGTTCTGGTAATAAATAAAAAAATACAGCTCCTCCACCCATAAAGGGCTCTATATATTTCTCAAAGTGATTTGGGAAATACTTATCCAATTTATTTAATAATTGTCTTTTCCCTCCAGCCCATTTTAGGAATGGATATGGAACACCAAATATAGTTTTATGAGCTTTATTCAATCTTCTTTTTTTTCCCAGAAGATTAAGGATTGTCTTTTCGTCAGTTTTACCATTGAAATCTGATAAAGATTTCTGTTTCGAATCGAGTTCAAGTAGATTATGTTTTGAAAACGCAGTCACCTAAATCTCCAGATATTATATTGAATTTTGAATATTTATACTTTCAAATTTTTTGTCGAGATAATAAAGAAGTAAGGGATAGAAAATCAAATAAAAAGAAAATACGAGTTAAAAATTAATAAAAAACCGAGGACTAAGATTGAAATCCATTCCAGTTTTGATTGACACGGATCCCGCGATAACCATTCGCGGTGGAGATGTTGACGATGCCTTTGCAATCTTTCTCGCACTCAATTCTGATGAAATAGAAGTAGATGGAATTACGACCATTTTTGGTAATACTAACGTAGATAACACGTATCGTATAGCAAAAGAGATTCTGGATGTTGCAAAACGCACGGATATTCCCCTCTATAAAGGCGCATATAATGCCACTTGGCTAGGTGTCCGAAATCCAGCAGTACAATTCCTCATCGATCACATCATGGAGCATCCTGGAGAAATCACCTTAATAACCTTGGCGCCTCTTACAAATGTAGCCTCGGCATTCCTTCTGGAACCGAAACTGGCTGAAAATCTAAAAGGGCTCTTAATGATGGGTGGCTATTTTTTCCCATCTAACTTTAAACTTCCCTTCATTCAATCGGAATTCAACTTTTCAGGGGATTCACGCGCTACTAAAATCGTTTTAAATCAAGATATTGACACGACCATTGTTGGATTAGATGTCACGACTCAAGTAAAATTCAAAGATGCGCATTACACTGCCTTACAACAGGCACAAACTCCCATTTCCGATTATCTCACAAAATACATCAAATCTTGGCTCATGTTTGGTAAAACCCTTCCCAGCGGGTCTAATCCACACGATCCAATTGCTGTTGCCTATCTCATCCAAAAAAGTTTGTTTAAATTAGTGAAAGCTTCTGTAGAAATTCAAGTCTCTAAACGAAAAGAAAAACCAAAATATATTACTAAGAAATATTCAATGTCCCTATTTAGAGCTCTCACAACAATGATGAATAAAAATGGACAATCAAAAGTTACTACTCCCCCCATAGATTCTAGAAAGAACAAAATTAAAGTGTGCACCAAAATAAAGGAGGCAGAATTTTTAAAATTGTTTATTAGTCGCTTGGTCAAAAAGGTTTAAAACTCGAAATAGACAAAAATCAATTTTTAGAAAGCAAATAAAATTACACCCAGGATTGTGATTCCTGTTCCGGTAACATAAAGTCCTATCTTTTTTCTTCCAACAATTTCTTTGAAATAGAGAAGTCCCCAGAGCGCACTAACTACAATCATTACACTCTGAATAATTGGAACCCCAAAACTTAGCCCCAATTCTGGAATGGCTAAAATATATGTCGTTATTTCGAAGCCAGCTACCCAAATAAATCCAGCCCCAATGGCATAAAGATGAGTACGCCTTGGTTGTGCAATCCATTCCCGTAATTTTGAGGGAGTTAAATTGAATAATAAAGCCCCAATTGCAGCTCCAAGACACACACACATAACCGAAGTAAAAATAGATATAACAGGATGATTAAAATATCCTGCGGTAATCGCATCAATTGATAGGACATTATTAATACTAATGAAAATGGTGGCGATAAAAATACTGACTACACCTAATTTATTAATTTGTCCACTGCTTTCCCCTAAAAGGCTTACAATAATAGCTCCCCCCATTAAAAATGGAATTCCTATAAAAAGATATAAATTCGGACTCTCAGCAAAAAAAAGAATTCCGAATATAAATGATATCACGGAAACAAAATTAAGGATCACAGTTGTCTTCGCCATTCCTATGTTATTTATTCCCACCAAAGAAAGTCTGTTTCCCAATGACCAGAAAATTCCCCCTACAAAACTAAGAAAAAAGGGGACAAGAAAAATCGGAGCAAATCCTCCAATAAAGGAAATTATCAGAAAGGTAAAAACCGAACCGGCAACAGCACCCAAAATCATTGTTAAATTATAATATTCCGTCTTTACATTTCCCGCTAATTTCTGGGGAATATATTGAGAACCAAATAAAATTGCTGCAATTATTGGGAAAATAATCATACAATCCAAACTCTCAGTTGGTCAAAGAAAAACCTTGATTAACATTCCTACTACTCGATAAAATAACTTCCACTCAACAATTCTTATATAGCTGGTTATAACCCTATTTCTATAAACTGGTCTCATTTGCATGATGAGACCAACTTGCGAAAAACACTGATTAAGCTTTAAACTAAAATGTTTATGGATATTTTCGGTACTTTTCTATGGCAGCACGGAAGATGAGTAAATTTTCCCATGGAACATTGAGTATATTATGA
>JABXJU010000074.1 GCA_013375405.1 Candidatus Helarchaeota archaeon | reverse complement strand
TCCCGTGGATCACGTTAATAAGTTTAATACCCGAACCAAACTGACCTGTCGCCCCGAACACGGTACAATTTCTAAGGATGAAATATGCATTGGTATTTTCAATTGTTATACCAGACGCTGGCAACCCGCTTGCGTTGATAACATAATTCTCAAGGATGTATGGATTTCCTAGGGATCCATTTCCTGCACTGGCGGTGGCGTTAAGCTCAGTATTTCCATATATAGAGAGGGGGAGGTCCAACTTTTTGAGTACTGATGGGGATTGAGAATCAGTTCTTAAGGTTGGTTGAAAATTACTAAAAATAATCGGCATAAAGAGCGAAATAATCAAAATAAACGAGATAAATTTCAATTTTGTCCGCATATACTTCCCTTCTATCATTAGAATTGGATAGTTATTCTAGACTAATGGGGTAATCCCATATCAATTTTCAAAATTGTACCTACGCGGTATAATTCGAAATATATTCAAGGATTACCTACGACATCATTAGAAGAATCTAATATTTAAAGTAGAGAGGATCAATTTTTGGCAAAAATATAAGAAAAATTCAAAATCATAGGGAGGAGGTCTATTTCATTTAATAAAATTTTAAAAGAAACAATCTTTAAATAAAAACTTAATAAGGTTCATTTTGAATTTAAAAGAATGAAGAGGAATCATTGTAAAATGACGACACGGAAAGACGTGCGAAGACTGATTAAACAGACGCGGCATAAAGATGCATCATTGCGGGCATTAGCAGCTTTAGAATTAGGGGAAGTAGGCTCTAAATATCCAAAACGTGCGTTGGGCAATGTTGTTCCCACGTTAAGAAAAATTTTAAATGATTCCGACAGTGATGTTATAACTAGTGCAAGAGAAGCATTAGGGGACATCCGATCCGCCTATCTAGAGGAGCAGGAGAAAATGAAACGAATGGGTGGCGGAAAGTTCAAAATGAAATAAATAGAGAATTAAAGAAGGTGAAAAATGTGGCATCAAAAGAAAAGACGATTGCGTATCTTATGGTTTTAGCAGATACTGGAAAGGAATATGAAATAGTTCAAACAATGAAGCAACATTCCGAGGTTCTCGAATCGTACATCGTGTATGGCGCTTGGGATGTTATATGTAAAATAGAGACTAATAGTATGGCAAAATTGAATTCCATTGTCTTAGAACTCCGACGCGTTCCGTATGTGAAACGCTCCATGACTTTGATTGCGCTGACCGGAGATATCAATAAAGGGTAAAAGGTGAACTAATGCCAAAGAAGAAAGCCAAACCGAGCACCACACCGAAAGCAAAACGCAAAAAGTGGGGCGTGTCCGATAAAGAGAAAGATGAACATTTTGAACGAGATATTTATATTGAGGACGATTTAATGAATACTATATTGAAAGAAGTTCCAAAAATGAAAATGATTACCCATTCATTAATCTCTCTGAAGTATAATATTCGCATTTCGCTTGTGAAAAAAATCCTCAACGATTTACTTGGAGAAAAGAAAATTAAGCCCTATATTTTATCTAATAGATTGAAAGTCTACGTGCCTGCCTAAATTTACTTCTTCAGCGAGTTTTTAAATAGTTATCAGAATCTAAAAAAACCCACGAATTGAGCAGCAGATCGATTAATATGGCCTTCGCCTCCTTTTCATAGATTTCCTGAAAGATGCGGTCAAAATGTTTACATAATTTGTTCTCCCTCATACCTCGTCGAATCCAATCTTCACAGTTATGAATAAGCGCTCTGTTTTTCCGATCAATTCGTAAAAAATAAGTTTGTTTTGTCCCCTTAATTTCATACATGTACCCCTCCTCTGATTGAAAAATGATTCGGATATCCTTATATTTAAGGGTTCTTGCCTTCTGAAGACGTTTAATATCAGAAAGTAATTTCAATAATTCATGGATATCTTTTTGTTCCAGCTCTGCCTTTGAAAAGGTTGGTTTGTCCATTTTTATCGATTAAATAAGTAGTTTTAAGAAGATTTAAAGATAGTTTTAAGAAGTAATTATTTAAATAGTTACCAGATTTAGAGACAAATATCAGAAGAAAGCATGTAGGTGATGCAGCTGTCCCAGAAAGGTGTAAAGAAAGGGTCGGAAATTCCAGAGGATGGCTTATCGGATTATGATCGGTTAGTTTTAGCTGCCATTGAAACTGAATCACATAGGCCAAGGGCAATCGTTCGAATTATTAAGCGAATATTGGATAGAAATCAAGTAATTCAAATTCTAAACCGGTTAGAGCTAAATAATTTAGTTGAACGAGTAAGCACGAAGGCTTGGAAGGCAAAAAAATAGAGTTTTATTTGATTTAATTATTATTATAAATGACCTCCTTTTTACTTCTCTATTTATTATATAACCTTCAAATTAGTTATAAAAATCTATAAATTTTTATGCCAATTCTCCATCTACCCTGAGAAGAGTAGACCAGCCCTAAGGTTATCAGGCTGTGCGCCCGTCGCCAGGTTCAGTGCATCCATCATAATTCTGTGTGTTGCCAAGAGAAAACTCTTGAGTGTCGTTGGATCCGGAGCCCTGAAGGGAGTTACCCCGCTCGACTCAAAGTTCACATGAGTTCTTGCCCCGTTCCTAGGAGGGACTGCTCGGTTTCAAACGGGGCTTTATGATGTCCCCGACTTGTGCGAACAACCGCTGGGACCGGTGGGGAAATACTTCCTGAAACTCAGGTTCTTTGAGTACTAATCCCTCACCAAGAGAAGTTGGTGTGGCTGGTTAAGTAAACGACCCCCTCCTATTTAAACTCTTGGGATCGGTTTGCGCATTTATCCAATTTGCGCATTTTGCGTGATAGATTTTTAGAACGTTTTATAGATTTTTATATATTTGGGAGATACAGTTCGAACGATATATCTTCCAGAAATGGTAAAATAATTATTTGAATTTAGAATGAATGAGGTTGTTAAATGGATTTAAATCTGAAAGGTAAAACTGCTATTGTGACGGGAGGCGCCAGTGGAATTGGCCGCCAGACATGTATTGATTTTGCCGAAGAAGGAGCTAACGTTCTAATTGCCGATATTAATGAAGAAGGCGCCAAACAGGTTGCTAAAGAGATAGAAGATACAGGTGGCAAAGCTCTGGCGATTAAGTGTGATGTTACTAGCACAGACGACGTTAAAGCAACTGTACAAAAGTGTATGGATACTTTTAATAGAGTGGATATTTTAATCTGCAATGCTGGCATATTACGCGATAATATGATCCATAAAATGTCAGAAGACGAGTATGACCTCGTCTTAGACGTAAATTTAAAAGGATATTGGCGATTTTGTAAAGAAGCTGTTCCTATTATGAAAAAACAGAAATACGGTAAAATCGTCATGCTTTCTAGTATGGCATATAAAGGAAATCGAGGCCAAAGTAATTATGCAACTGCAAAAGCTGGGGTGGTGGGGCTATGCAAGACTATCGCTCAAGAGGTCGGATATCTCGGGATCACCTGTAATACTATTGCGCCGGGCCTTGTTCATACCGCATTAACCGATTATTTCGTCAAGGATGAAAAACTTCGTACCCAAATTGAGAAAGGGCTCATCTTAGTTCGACAACCTGAGGTTGGCATAAAGTTGGGGACCACGAAAGATATTTCGAATGCCATTCTTTTCTTCGCCTCCGATGTGTCTAGTTACATAACAGGTGAAGTGCTTCAAGTCGCTGCTGGGCGTAAAATGTAAAATTAACTCATTCTCTTTCTTTTTTTGTCTCTATTTTCAATTTAATTCCCCTAAATTTTTTTTAATTAGAATTAGACCTTTCTAAAGTAACCTTCAAATATTCTAATATGATACGTAGAATAACGGAGTAGCGATTGAATTGAAGGTTGGCAATCTGCCCCGCGGATACGCGAGAACTCGTCCCGACGAACTAGCTGTTATACACGAAGATACACAAATTACTTTTTCACAGTTCTATGAAAATTTGAAACATATCGGCCAAAATTTCTTAAACATGGGATTAAAGTTCGGAGACCGCGTTGGAATTCTAACTCGCAATTGCCCAGAGATTCTCTACTCTTTTTATGCCTTTCCCAATGTCGGAGCTATCACTACTCCCTTTAATTTTTCCATGTCCGCTAAAGAAATATTATACTGTGTGAAAGATTGCACTCCCCGATTTCTAATTTATCAACCTGAATTTGAAGAAACAATTCAATTAATTAAGCAAAATTCCTCGAGCGTTGAACATTTCATTCCTACAACGCAATTTCAAACAATAATCCACGAAACTCCAGATTCCCCGTTAAAACGACTGAAGTTTTCAAAACACTCCACTGCTTACATCCTATGGACCGGGGGGACAACGGGATTCCCGAAAGGCGTTATGATAAGCCATTACAATATTCTCACTATGATTGCAATGGCAGGTGAGATGCTAATAAGAGGAACGGAGAAATTTAAAGAATCATTGCTCACCGATACATTAAGTAAAATGCTTACTGCACTACCGCTTTTTCATGGTGCGGGCTTATTTATATCACTCTGTTGTATGTTTGGGGGAATTACCTTCATCACCCAAGGACAATTTGACGTTATAAACACGTTGAAAACCATCGAAAAAGAAAAAGTCTCGTCCCTGGCTTTAGTTCCAACTATGTTAAAACGCTTTATCGAAAGTCCTGAGCTACCGAAGTACGATTTGCGCACCCTGGAAACTATTATTTATGGTGCAGCTCCTATCACGCCCACCATTCTAGGTAAAGCCTTAGATATATTCCCAAATGCTGATTTTATTCAGGTGTTTGGCCAAACTGAAGCCTCCCCCGTTCTGTGCATTATGGGTGCCCTAGATCACGCAACCGCTCGCACAAATCGAAAACTTTTAGCTTCTTGTGGACGTGCTTTAAGCGGGATAGAGATTAAAGTCGTCGATGCAGATTGCTGTGAAGTCGCTTGTGGCGAAGTCGGCGAGATTATTGCACGTGGCAATAATATCATGCAAGGCTACTGGCAAAAACCTGATAAAACCGCTCAAACCGTTCGTGATGGTTGGTTACATACTGGCGATTTAGGAAAAATGGATGAAGAGGGATTTATTTATATCACTGGACGGGGGAAGGATTTGATCATTTCAGGTGGCGAGAATATCTACCCCCTTGAAGTGGAAGATGCGCTCTTGTCCCATCCTGCTGTTCTTGAATGTGCAGTTATCGGTATTCCGGACGAGAACTGGGGTGAAGCCGTTACTGCGTTTGTCATTCTCCAACCTGGTGTAAAAGAAGGCCTAGATGTCACCGAAGAAGAACTCATCAACCATGTAAAATCTCGAATCGCGAGTTATAAGAAACCTCAGAACATCTATTTCAAGCGTAAACTTCCAAAGAGTCCGCAAGGTAAAATTTTAAAACGGAAGATCCGAGAACCGTTCTGGAAGGATAAAGCGCGGCAAGTTCATTAATAAAGAAAAAAATTTATTTCTTTTGTTTCTTCATCATTAATTCCATCATCCGCATGCCTGCCGCAAAGAACCCTTTGATATCCTCATCCGAAATACCTGCATCCTTCAACATTTTCATGGCTTCATCTTGTTTTCCGTCGCCTGCAAGCCCCATGATCTGTCCCATTTTCATCATATCAATTTTATTAGTTACCTTCATCATGATATCGCGATCTGCAGGTTCGAGGTCTTTGAACATTTTTTCACGGGCTTTAGCAGACTTTTTATGAATCATACCAGCAAATCCACCAGAGCTTTCCTGCAGGGAGCCACCAAAGACTCGAAAGGCGAGATAAAACAAAATAATGCCAAGAAATGCCAAAATGGCCATATCCATCGCATAACCTAATAACAAATTACCACCGAAAAACTCGTTCCCAGTTCCAGCAGGTCCAATTTCTCCACCAAGCCAGACCCGGATAGCATCCGCCATATAAGTTGTAGGGTTGCATAAGAGGGCATATTTTGCGGTCTCACCATAGGTATGAATTGGGATTATGGCCCCCGAAACAAATATCAAGGGCATGTTTATCAAGTTATTCCACAGAAATGCATTCGTCATATCCGTTCGAGCTGCGATAATTAAACCAATACAGGCATAGATGATTGCACCGAAGAAAATTGTAAATGTAAGTGGAATGATTGAGAGAAGAGATCCAACCCAGCCAAGACCCCACATATTAGGATATAATCCCGTTGCTAATCCTATTACAATGACGACCGAGCTCATAAATAAAGATTTTAATGCACCCCCTATTAGGAACCCTAATACGAGATTTCGTCGCTTAACCGGTGCGACCGCATAAATATCTTGGAATCCAAGCATTTTGTCGAAAAGAACTGGCATGCCGGACATCATAATCCCACTCATAATGATTACCATACAAATAATACCCGCACCTAAGTAATTCATTATCCAAGCCTCGGGTTCACCACCACCAGCAAAACCCGCAAATCCTGGACGTAAGAATAACATAAATATTGCAGGCATTATTAATGATGAAATGATCATCTGCTTATTACGGAAATATTTAATCATATCTCGTTTTACTATACCAATAATAGCATGCAAGTCAAACTCAACCAATTTCAATCCTCCTTTTATATACTCCTCATCCGTTTTGAAATTTGCCTTTTAATGAATCCCATCACATCCATAGCATCTTCATCTCTGAGTGTCTTGCCCGTATAATGAATAAATACATCCTCCAAAGAGGGGGAACGCATACGGACTTGTTGGATTTCAATATTATTTTCGGAAGCAATCTTGAAGACTTTTGGTAAAGCGGTGTCGGTATCCTTAACCTCAATTGCGAGTGTTCCATCACCAACTTGATTTAACTGATCAATAAAACGGTTCGTCTGATCATCCTGTCCAAATTGTTTCAATCGCTTAAAGGCACGTTTCAATCGTTGGGAATCCATATCTACTTCAATGATTTGCCCCCCAATCTGCTGCTTTAAAGCAGCTGGCGTATCCATTGCGACGATCTTTCCCCGATCAATAATTCCAACTCGATCACACAGTTTATCTGCCTCCTCCATATAATGCGTGCTCATGAAAATCGCGAAATTTTCTTTCCCTCTCTTTTTTTGCAGCTTACCTACGTGCTCCCAAATTGATTTCCGGGAAATGGGATCGAGCCCTAAGGAGGGTTCATCTAAAAATAAAAGCTGGGGTTCCACAAGCAAACCACGCGCAATTTCAAGACGACGACGCATTCCTCCTGAATAAGTATCCACAATACCATCCGCTCGTTGTCCTAACTGGACTAATTTGAGCATTTTTTCTATTTGTTCTTCCCTTTCTTTTCCTTTTATCCCATATAATGCGGCTTGAAATTCCAAATTCTCTTTCCCAGTCAGTTGGCCATCGACGGTTATATCCTGAGGGACATACCCGATGATTCTCCGTACCTGGTCCGCCTCCGTCATCACATCATACCCTCCTACGCTGGCGCGTCCCGCGGATGGAAGATATAGTGTGCAGAGCATCTTAATAATGGTGGTTTTTCCAGCACCATTAGGACCAAGCATGCCAAAAATCTCACCACTTTTAATTTCAAAATTGACATTGTCGACCGCAACGAGGTCTCCCCATGCCTTCGTGAGGTTAAATGATTCGACTATATTCACACTTTCCGTCATAATCTCACCGTTTAGATTAAGTTCATATTTTTATTTTCTATAACTTCTAAAATGGACGATGTGTATTACTGAAACAGATTATATCTTGTTTTTTAACTTTTTGAATTACAATGGATTTCAATAAAAAGCATATTTAGAATGCGAGAAAAAGATTTTTATGGTGAGGTTGGCTAATCAATAGCCATGAAAGCAAAATATTTCATTCCCATATTACTTTTTTCAACATTTTTATTCTGGATACTTACTTATGTCATTCCTCTGAAAGCGTCTCTTTTTTTATTCTTCAGAAACTTAAGTTTTGGAATTCTGCTCTTTTATGGTGGGATTCTTCTAGGGATGTTTGTAATGCTGTCTACAGAATATAGGGGAATAGAATATAAGTCATTACACCGGGAGAAATTCGAATTGACCTTGAAAGATGGAATCCTAATTCATGGTGAAATATTGACTGGAAGTACAAAGGATTCCAGCCCTGTCGTATTAGTGTGCCATGGACATTTAGGTAGTGTGGAAACGATCTACCCGATCGCGTATCCACTCGTGGTGCAGGGCTATAAAGTGGTGTGCTATAACCATCGAGGTCATGGCAAAAAACCCTTCAAGAGCGGGGGGAAACCATTTGAGCTTGTTAAAATTTCCATGGATGTCCAACAAGTAGTCGATTATATCGTTTCACGTCCCGATTTGAATCATGAAAAACTAGCTGCGGTGGGATTTAGCTTAGGGGGCTACACCCTATTGACGGGCGGGTACATCGATCCACGCATTAAGCTCGTGATGGCGTTTTGCGCGGGGCATGACTGGTCTGAGATGAATCACTACTGGCGTTGGTATATCCGTCTGTTCTACCGGCTCGCGAAACTTCCTATCTATCCCCCTGACGACCTCAATCGCAAACTCTCTCCAAAATATTTTCTGGAGAGGAAAATTGAAAATAAGATAGTATGCCTAGCCCATGCAAAAAACGATATACTCGTCCCTTATGATGCATTTCTTAAAAATAAAGAACTGCTTGGACTTCCTGATGAACAAACGATCGTATTTGAACGCGGCGATCATGGATTTACTGGACAAACCACGGTCTATCTTTCCCAGATCATCAAATGGTTAAACGATTACCTCTAGAAAACTAACAATAATACTAATATCATTTTTCCAAATGGCGAACTGAAAATTTTATGTAATAAAATTATTAAATATCGGACTTTTCAATTCCGGCTTGTTTTAGAATTTCCAACAATGTTCCTTTTGGCAACTCTTTTTTATGAACAGGAACGACAACTCGTTTTTTTGACTCTGGATGATAGTAAATGTGATGACTACCCTTAATTCGATCCAAGATATATCCCTTCTTTTCAAGGATTTTAATTATCTTTTTAGGAGTTAAAGCAGGAAGCTTAGGCATTAACCTTCACGACTACAGTATATTCCAACGTATTTTCTTCAGTAGGAATAGCTTCTCCATGTGCTTTCAAGCTTTCAAGATATAATTCGATTGCTTCTTTAGCCATCTCGATAGCATCTTCGATATTTTCCCCATAAGTAACACATCCAGGCAAACTAGGAACTATAACAGTATATCCCCCTTCAGGTTCCTTTCGAAGTAAAATTCGATATACTAATTGCTCCATTCAATCACCAATTAACTAAATAGAATTATGCTATTTAAATGACAAATCTAAGAAATACTAATTCTTTATAGTGGTTATTAAATTTGACGAAGTTTCTTAGAGAGTTTAAGCCATTTTTTATAGAATTTTCTGTATTTTTTCTGGGCTGGATCGGGTTCTACGATTTTTTGTAACTGAACCATTGCGTTGATGGCCTCGGAAAAACTCGAATGAACCCCTGTTCCTACCGCGGCGCAGATTGCGGTTCCTAATCCCGTAGCTTCGATGGTTTGATACGTTTTGATAGGAAATCGGAGCGTATTGGCAATCATTTGGACGAATAACTCACTCTTGGCCAAGCCTCCACAGATACCAGCTTCCTTAATTTTCATTTTCGAAATCGATTCCAGCTGATCCCAATTTCCTTTGATTGCGTATGCCATGCTTTCGAGAAATGCCCGGATCATCTGTTTTTTCCCATAATTTCCCATATATATTGGCAGTTCAAATAAAAATCCTCCAAATCCTAGGGGACCCACCGCATCCATATTCATAATCATTGGACCTAAAAAGGCAAAAACTCCCTCAGATCCAGGGGGAACGTCCGTTACAAGATTATCCATTAATTGAAATGCATCCTTACCCTCCTCTTGGGCGACTTCACGTTCTAAATCAGCCATATTATCTCGAATCCACCGAAAAATCTTCCCAGATTCTCCTGCATTGCTTTCTAGAATCCAAAAATTCGGAAACAAGTAATTATTTGTCCATGTGCGCATTTTTTCATCTAAAATCGGACGTGAAGTGATCACTTGAAGAGCTGTGGTGGTTCCAGCGACAATTCCCAACTGCCCTTCCTCTCTAAAACCCATTCCGAGTAAAGCGCATTGTGAATCGGCCCCACCCATTACAACTGGGGTACCCTCAATTAGAGATGTTTCTGCTGCTGCTTGATTGGTAACTTCCCCTATTTTAGTCCCGGCATTAACCACATTAGGAAAAATGTCATCCTTTAAATCTAACCATTTTAAGATTTCCTTTGACCAAGTTCTTGAATGAATATTAAAAAGATCAGTTTCACAAACGTTAGTCGGCTCACTATATGCTTGACCTGAAAATTTAAACAGGATCCACTCATTCATCATCAGAATTCGATCGATTTGGTTATAAATCTCTGCTTTTTTTTCCTTAAACCATTTTAATCGTGCGCTAGCGAACATAAATGGGGGAGTTCGCCCTGTGATGTGATAAATTTCTTTACCGTGACTTGCCTTAATATTCATACCTTGCTCGAGGGCTCGGATATCATTTGCCGGTCCTGCGTATAATTCCTTTCCATTTTCATTAATGAAAACAGCGCCCTCTCGGAAACTTGAAGCGCTCACACCCTTTATTTGTTTAGGTTTAATTTTTGCCTGCTTTATTGCTTGCTTACTGATATTACAAATAATTTCCCAAAACTCATTGGGATTAAATTCTCGTCCATAAGGGGCAACCTCTTCAGGAGTATAATACGTCCATTCTTGATATGCTATTGCATGTAACGTTCCTACATCATCAAAGATAAGGCAACGTCCGCCTCCTGTGCCCGCATCTACTATCAGGAAATAATTCTCTGCCATTTGGCAATCACATCTGTTGGAAATTATTATTAATTACAACCATATATGTTTCTATAAAAATCGGGGTTTGTGTGATGGACTTAAATGAGAAAATCAAAGAACGCTTTAGTGTTCGTAAATTCAAATCTACTAGTGTTCCAGACGAACTAATTCAGGAAATTCTTGAGACTGCACGTTGGGCTCCCTCTGGGCTGAATAATCAACCTTGGAAATTTATCATTATTAAGGATCCAGAAATTAAGGAGCAGGTTGCACAACAAACCCATTATTCCCATATTATACGAAAGGCACCTGTTTGTATTGCCGTATTTTACGATAAAGATGCAGGTTATAATTATGTAAAAGATCTACAAGCTTGTGGAGCTGCAATTCAGAATATGCTCCTAGCCATCCACAACTTGGAGTTAGGCGGAGTTTGGCTTGGGGAGATACTTAATAAGAGATCTGAAGTTGAAAAGATTTTGAAGGTCCCTGACACTTTTGAATTGATGGCTGTTGTAGCTTTAGGTTATCCTGCTGAGGAAAAAACGCAACGGTCACGAAAACAACTATCAGAATTGACCTTTGTAAACATATATAAGATATAATGAACTCAACTACCCTCCTCTTTAATTCCACCACGCTAAAAATTCTTTTGGAAGTGGAATAAATTATGCTTGCCAAAATACTTCCTTAACATCCCTTTTTTATTATGGGAAATGCTTAAAAATTAAATACCTTGTAGATTTAATTGTAGAGTTTTAGAGTTCTACATCATTTACTTGGAAGAATTCTATGACTAATAAAAAAAGAAAAAGATAGAAGAGTGATATGATGTCAGAGAAGAAAAGACTTGCACTAAGAATACTGTTAGGCGGACTTCATTATTGTTGTTCAGAATTATTGAAAATTGATCCTGCTTATAAGGAGAAAATTGCGAGCGTAGATGCAGTTCTGCAATGGAAATCAGTACCCGATGGACCAAATACATATACTATCATCAAGGATTCAAAGATTGAGTTTAACGACGACGGAATTCACGAGAATCCAGATTTCACCATGATCAACAACGATATTGTCCAAGCTCTAGAAATATATAAAGGAAGTTACCCTCTCTCAGAAGCGATAAAGAACGGTGATGTAGAAGTAATTGGGGACAAAGATGAAATATTAAAAATTACGTTTTGGGTGGAGGTTCTAATTCCACTTATAGGAGACTTAACGGGTAGGTGAAAAAATGAGCATTAAAAAAATCATGCAGATAAAAGCTCTGTACTATTTTGTGGGTAGAGGATTAGAAGTTGTTTCGAATACGAATGAAGGCTTTCAAGAAGAGTTTGAAGACCTTGATGGGATTTTTCAGTGGAATGTAGGCGGTGTTTTGATGTTTTTAGAAGCAGAAGAAGGTATATTTACTGCACATTATGATTCAACTCATGATGATCCTACTGTGACCTTTATTGTTGAAGATCACGATAAAGCTATTGAGATCCTTACAGGTGAGCTTGATGGTACTGCTGCTTATATGGCAGGTGATCTCGACATTGCTGGTGATATAAACATGGGTATGAAATTCACCCAAGTAGCCGGATACCTTTTAGAAGCGCTTTCAGATCTCTTATAATAATTCTTTTTTTTTCAATCCTAAAATTAAAATAAATGAAATGGAAAATTACTAAACACGTAAATAAAAAGTGAGAAAAATGGTCGATTCAAAAAAATTTGCAGTTAAGCTCCTAATGGGGGCAATGCAGTATGCCTCTGGCCAACTTGCGGAAATGGATGATAGCTTCAAACAAAAATTGGAGGGTATAGACACTGTAATTCAATGGAAAGTTGAACCAGATGGCCCCAATAGTTATACTGTTGTGAAAAATTCCAAGATCGAGGGAAAAATGGATGCAGTCCATGACAAGCCTACATATTCTATTGTTTTAAAAAGTGCGGATGTTGCCTTGGATTTGCTTCGAGGGCAATTAGACGCGGAAAAAGCTATAGCAGACGGGAAAATGAACATTGTGGGTGACCTAACCATTGCAATGAAACAAATGTTTATCCTCGCGGATCTCGGTGAGTATCTAGCTGATCTAACAGGAGGAGGTTAAGAAGATGAGTGTGAAAGATATTTTACAGACAAAAGTCATGTTGTATATTATGGCTAAAGGGCTAGAAGAACTTTCTAAAATAAGTGAAGAGTTTCAAGAAGAAATCGAGGATTTTCAAGCTGTATTGCAGTGGAATGTTGGCGAAAATATTAAAATGTACCTTGACATCGGTGATCAAAAAGTGGTCGCGCATCTCGATGCAGAGCATGATGATCCAACAGTAACCTTTATAGTCGAGGATATGGCGAAAGCAAGGGCTATATTAAACGGCGAGATCGATGGTACTTCTGCTTATATGTCCGGCGACTTGAAAATGGAAGGTGACATGCAAGCGGGCATGCGGATGGGTCAATTGGGCGAACTGCTCCAAGAAAATCTAGGTGATTTACGCCCGTAATAAATAAAAAAAAATAACTCCTATTTTTTTTACTTAGATTAAGACTACAAGTCTAATTTCAAATTCAGTGCTTTCACAATTTCTTTATAACGATTGCGAATTGTAACTTCGGTGACATGGGATACTCTAGCAATATCGCGCTGGGTACGGCGTTCGCCTTCCATAACACCCGTGATGTATAAGGCTGCAGCGGCCAAACCTTTTGGATCCTTACCGGTAGTCAATTCTTTTTTTCGTGCTAATTCTAGAATCCGGCAAGCTTCCTTTTGAATATGCGGGGATAACTGAAGTTCTTCACTGAAGCGGGATACATAATCAGATCCTTCCATAAGTGGAATTTTTAATTTCAAACTTTCAATAATAAAACGATAATTTCGAGCGAGTTCTTTCTTTGAAACTTTTGCATACCTAGTTATTTCCTCTAAAGTCCGTGGAATTTTATGAAGTCGGCAGGCAGCATAAATTGACGCAGCAACAGTCGCTCCAATCTTCTTTCCCTTTATATAATCCCCTTTAATTGCTTTCCGATAAATAAGTGCTGCCCTCTCTTTTATATTTTTTGGAAGTTCCATTTGCGATGCTAACCGATCTAACTCGCTCATTGCTTTAGATAAATTTCTTGCTAAACTGGAATGAACCCGTGATCGAATCTGCCAACGACGCAGCCTATATATCTGTGCTCTCTTTTTCGGAGGTAATTTTTTACCAAAAATATCTTGGTCATGCCAGTCAATCATCGTCGAAAGGCCTTTATCATGAATTATTAGACTGCTGGGACTCCCCGTCCTGGCTTTCTTATTGAGTTCCTTACTTTCATATGCCCGCCACTCCGGCCCCTGATCAATAAGGTGGTCCTCGATAACCAGCCCGCAATCTCCACAGACTACTTCGCCACGTGCTGGATCTTTAACAATATTACCCCCCCTACATTCTGGACATACGACATCTTCTATAACACTACATTCAGCACAGTTTACATCCAACTCGGAAGTAACTCTCTTTTTTTTATACTTCACATGAGATACCGTTAAATTCACATCTCCTACTCAAAATTGAGTAACTAAATTAATCATCAAGTTATTCTCACTAGTATACCATCATCAAATCCCAATTTTGGAGCTAGGAAGTCTGAAAACCGAGAACTTTTTTATTTCAGACTTATCAATCTGGAAATTATTACTCTCTTTTGACTAAGAGAAAAAAGAGATAAATAGATAAAAATATTTGAGTAATCTTTACCGCTATTTTTCTAATGTTTATAGATAAAAAAGAGCATAATTAATGACAGAATAGGATACCATTTAATTTATAAGTGCAAAAATTTAAGAAACAGGAAAGAGGCTGATACCATTAAAGTTCTATATCTCTATAGTTTTTAAATTTTGAAGTTTTTTTCTTATTCTCTCTGTGATTAGTCGTAATGGACTTCTTACCTGCGGATCAATGGTCCTTCCGCGTACAATTAATATCTCCTTAGTCAATGAAGGGAGATAATCCATGGGTTGACTGAAAATTGGAATTATCTTTGAGAACTCCGCCCATAAGATCTCAAATCTATCTGCTTGTTGGTTCTGAAAAGCATCCCAAATTTGCACTAGTAATTTTGGAAAGCAATTTCCCATCCCTAAAATTGCTCCATCCACTCCCGCCTCAAGGCTTTTCTTTAAAAGGATCTCTGGGCCGCATAATACACAAAAATCATCGGGCGTCAATTCAATCATTTGTTGAATATGATTAATATCCATTATAGTCTCTTTAATTCCTGCTATGATATTCTTTTGCGCTAGTTTAGCTATAAGTTTAGGTGAGAGGTCGATTCTTGTCGTCAGAGGAAAATTATATGCATATAATGGGATCTCAATAGAACTCGCTATCTTTTCATAATACATTTGAATATTTTTGTTTTCCAATGGGAAATATGATGGAAGAACTGCCATCGCCACAGAGGCTCCCAATTTTTCTGCATATTTTCCTAATTCAACTGCTAGTTTCGTGCTTGTTGACGAAATTCCAACAATTAATGGAATTTTCCCCTTAACTTGGTCTGTAGCTATTTTTATTACTTGCTTTTTTTCAGTTTCTGATAAATACGCAAATTCTCCCGTCGAACCGAGAATAAAAATACCATGAACTCCATTGTTTATTAAAAAATCAATATGTTTTCGGATAGCAGTTTCGTCAATCTCTTGGTCATCTTTAAATAACGTGACCATCGCAGGAATGATGCCTTGCAACTTCATTTTTTACACCTTATTCTGGTAGTATCTAAACAAGATCATTCAAATTATTTCCAATACTTTTTTAATTTATTTAGATAGATGGCAAATTAACCTTTTTGAACAATTTCGATGAACTCTTGCATTCTGTTGTTGTATAAACTCTTTTTGATGTCCTTTTTCGTAAGTTCAAGCACTGCCACAGGTTCTTGATCACAAACGGTTTCCATTTCTGAGAAGGCTCGTTTGCCACCTCGACCGCCCTCCGTGCAAAAAAATGCAACCTTCTTGAGTTTACTCGCGGTTTCTGAAAGGTAAGTCCGGGTCGGTACTGAAACATGGCGATTCCAAATAGGGGTACCAATGATCACCAAATCGAAATCACTTGGATCTAAATTTATTGGTTGGAGTACGGTTAATTTTTTCCTAGTAGCCTGATACCCCGACTTGAGCCAACCCCAAATGCCCTTTCGTTTCTGTGTGTCGAAGATCTCCTCGACATCACATTTTAATTCACCGACAATTTCTTCGCCAATACCCTTCGTGTTTCCCGTTCTCGAATAATAAACAGTTAATATTTTCATATCCAATACACATCCTTTACTTTCTGTTCCACTTCAGAATAATGAATTTATTCCTCTTTCCAAGTCGTATCGCAATCTCCCCGGCGCCCATAAAAGATCCAATTGATGGCGGGAATCACCATCCAAAAATGGCGTAAAGATCGGAGGAGTCGGGGATTGGTTTTATATATGAATTTGAGGCTCACTCTATTCCGCTCTACGACTTTCGGTGGGATAACATGTTTTCTTATGGTGTTTTTAATCGATTCTGGAATGGTGGCAGACCCTGACAAGAGCGGAGCATCCGAATTCCAAATCCCTTGCTTTTCATTTAATTGAGCGTATGCGACTGACTTGTAGGGAAACCCCAAGACATCCGCACCAATTTTATCCGTCGCGAGGAAATCATTCGAGATGATAAAATACCCAAATTTAGAAGGTTTACAAAAATGGGGCCCCTGCCCTGCACAAACACACTTTCCACCTAAAATATTCAGATCAGGATTATGAATCCTAGCAGACCCTGCAATCACCATGTCTAAAGCCTCTGGACTAACATAATCGTGAAACTTTGTTTTTGATTCATCTGCAATCGCCCCATACAAATTCTTTGCGGCTAAAGTTACCCCACATTCCCAATGATGCTTTATAGGTGCAAAATTGATTAATACTTTATTCTCTCTATTCATGAGAAGTTCCCGTGAAAGTAAAATTGGCACATTAAAACCGCGAAAATAAAAATTAATCGTCGGTCTATATGATAATTTTAAAAATTTAATCTCTTTTTTTTGACAGAGCTCTAGGTACCCCCTTCGTTTTAAAAGGGGATAATCGACGATATGCCCCCAATTGTTAGCTTCCGCTAAAAAGATTTGCGTATTATCAATAATATCCAATAATGTATCCGTTAAGGCATCAACACCTTTTAAGGGAGTTTGAGATGCACGAATTTTATAAAAACCACCACATAAATTAACTTTTATGATCACCTTACTTGATGGTTTTACTATTTTCTTTAAATTCACCTTTTCCATAGCATGTGCCATGCTTTCATGCATGCCATCTTCAATCTTGTGAATGTACGCAAAGGATTCTGTCGGCTTTTTCTTAGCTTTCAATTCATACCCATAATATGTGCGGTCTTTTTTCCTTATTTCGTAATTCCATGTTTTAAAAACCACATCGCCGATTCGTTCTATCACAAAGGTAAATCTCCTTCATCCATTAGTTTTGGCGCGTATTCTTGAATTACTCAACGTTAACTTCTTTTTATTAACAATGTTCGATCTAGGTTTTAATTCATACGTTGTTAGGAGTCGTAGATAATGAATAGCACTCCTCTATAAATAACAAGATCTGGATTTGATAAGAAAAAGCGGATTGCAATTTTTTACTAGGGGTCTGATTTACTCACCAGTGACTATTAATTCATACCCTTTTCCGACTATAGTACCATTGGGAATTCTCAAGCCAGTTCCTGGTATTGACCGAGCAACACGGAGGGCTTTATTTTTCTCAACAACGGAAATTTGGGATCCAATAGTTAGAATCCATCTCCTTTTGAGTGGTTCTAATTCTAATATGATACCATCTGGTTTTCTGGAAACATTAACAAATAGATTTTTAACAAAGTCAAAATATTTCTTTTGAATTGGTATAGAAGTTCCAGTTGAATTCGAGGCGCTCGTCTCGATCTCACCCGCCGCAATGAGCTGAAGTTTCAACAACTTTATTTTGTCCGCTTGTGATTCATTTAGATCGCGAGATTTACTTAATTCTGTTTTAACTTGTTCTAATTCTAAATTTATTTTCCAATTTTTTTGCCTAATCTCATCTAAGTCCTGTAAAGTTCGCTTTAATTTCTCCTCAGTTTCCTGTAAAGCTCGCTTTAAATCCTCTTGAGCGACTGTTTGGGTTTTAATACGTCCTTCAAGGGTTTTGATTTGCTGAAGTAACTCCTTTTTATCTTCTACTAAAACTTCACTCTTAGTTTTATACGTTTCTACGTAGGTTAATTGAACATTCAAATGTTCTATTTGTCGCTGAAGTTTAGAGACCTTGTTTCCCAAGTTTTTCTTTTCTTTTTGCAACTGCTGAGCAGTCTTCCTAACTTCATCTAGTTCCTTCTCTATCTCCGAATAATCGCCTTCCTTTAATTTCTGTTTCTCGTCTTTTAATCGCTTGATTACTTGTAGATATTGCAGACGTTCGCCCTCTATTTTGTCAATTTTGTTTTGATGCTCTTTAATTAGTACGACCATGTCTGCTGATGTAGATACTGTAGATACTGACGGAAGGATCGCTGTTAGTTGCTCTAGCTCGGTTGTAAGCTGCTGAATTTTGTGATCGCGCTCCGCAATCTCCATACTCAGTTTTTCAACCTTAGCACGCGTTTGTTTTTCTAAATTAATTGAGCGATTATTCATCTCATCCCACTGCAATTTTTTTTATATAATATTCACCCTTTTAATATTCACCCTTTTTTTTAATTCTTACGAAATTTGTAATATAAGAAGCACGC
>JABXJU010000341.1 GCA_013375405.1 Candidatus Helarchaeota archaeon | reverse complement strand
ACCCATTCCTTTGCTCTAAACGTCTGTATAAATCGAGATTTTTGCATGAAAGGGGCAAGCGATATGAGAATTTTAACATTTCTTTTAAGAAGTTTACTAAGCGTTTCCGAAAGTGAAGTTCCATTAATTCTAATATCCTGAATATTATATGTGCCAAGAATTAGTGAAGTTTTTGCTCTTATAATTCCCCTCAAAACTACCTTTTTGAAAAGCTCTAAATTTTTGAATGAAATCAATTGTAATTTATCTGAAAGGATAAAATTTTCTCCTTCAAGTTTTTTTTGACTATTTTAGTCAAATTGAATAAGTAAATGGTAGCAAATAAGGTTAACTGATTTAACGCCCTAATTAGAAAAGTAAATCAATTCAAATCCTATGTTCGTTTTAATCTAACAATCTATAGAACTTTCAAAGATGTTCGAGAGAAAACGAGATCCCCGTATCTGGAATTCTAAGCTTTAATAAAAGCCATTGACCCTCAATCTCAAAATTTTCCGTGACTGGCTGTCCATTAACTGATGTCGTGATATTTTTAGTCCAATGTTTAGGTTTTCGGACACGAATGAGGCAATCTGAATCAATTACCGGGCGATAAAACCCTTCAATTTTATTTTCGTCGGTCTCCAGCGCGAACACGGGAGTCCAAAACTTAAACTTGTTATGAGGAAGTCTAGGGTCAATAGTCAATCCATCATAGGTGAAGTTAATCCCAACTAATTTTATGATTGAACTTAGAAAGTTGGCGTGTAAATTTAAATTCATAATCGGGAAATCCGTTTGTGGGGTAGCTGGGTGGATGAACGTTTGCCCAGGATTCGAGACACCAACATAATCGGCGTTATAAGAGTCAGATCCGCTCCAAATTCCATACCAGATGTGGGGATATACTTCAGCGCGCCTCGCCATAGAATTTTTCAATAAAGATTGATATGCCTTATCAATGTCACATTTAGAATATGCCCAAGTAAGGAGAAAATTCATGGCATGCCAGATACCACCATTCACATCCCATCCCCGCGGTAAAATATTTAATATCACATTTCCTGGAGGATAGAGGATATATTGCCCTATTTTTGATCTAAGATCCAATAATTTATGAATATTATTTATCAAAATCTTAGTTTGACTTGGAGATGGAACTTCTGAAAGGATTAACCATGGATGATGTTCGAGAAATAGATTATTATCACCAACAGGGTTTCCCTTTCCATCCCACCCACGATAAAACCATCTACAATTCCATGAATTTAAGCATGCCTTCTTTATTTCTTCGTATCGTCTTTCTAGAAATTTTGTTACTTTTGGCCTTTTCGTTTGTAGAAGATCAATTAGGAGTGGAAATACATAAAGAGCGAATGCAGAATTAAAAGTTGATTCACCCCGTTTCAGAAAGGCCCTCCGATTTTTAACGAGAAGCGAGATCCCATCCGACCAATCTCCCGAACCTACCTTGATTAGCCCATGTTCTCCAATACCTACTTTTTGAAAGAGAAATTTCAGGCTTAGCTCAATTTTCTCTATCACTGTAGAGCTTTTTCCAGAATCTAGGGGATAAAATGGGATTTTTTTATCCAAAAATTGGAAATCACGAGTCGTATAGAGATATTCCAAGAGTCCCCACAATAAAAAAAGGTGTAAATCAGAGGAGGTTTCATGAACAATTGCTCCAAGTGTTTGCCCAACTCCAACCAGTGCATAGGGGAGTTCTCCCTCAGGAGTCATCGTCCGATATATATACTCAAGCATTTCCCGTGCCAATTGGGGGTTTAAGTATATCATTGGAACTAAAAAGAGAACATAGTCCCGGATCGCTCCGTTTACCCCGTGTAAGAATGTATATGCATTTCCCTGAGGGAGATAATGGTTTGCATAATATTTATCAAATAGAGCAGCGCTTCGCAAGTAATATGAATGCCAAGCAGCTTCTCTACTCAACCATGGTTCAGCTTCTACAGAAAAGTATAACAAATTTTCCTTCCATAGCTCAAAATTCTTTTCCTTATGATCTTCTCGAACCGATTTTTCATATTTCCTAATTAATTCCGGAATTTTCTCGTATTCCTCTGTTCCAAAAATGAATCGGAGGCATATAGATTCTTGTGGTTCCAAGGTTAGTTCATGCCCAAGCATTAAACAAGGCGTTGAGTTAGTTATTGGGTGATACGATTTTTTAACTGAGTAGGTTAGTTGTTCCTTTTTTCGAATTTGGATTTGGTTAAAATATTTAATAGGTAATTGCTTTTGGTATGAGGCAAGAAAAATAGGCTGTAGATAATAATTTCGATCAGCTTGTTGATCTTCTTCAACAGGAACCTTCGATTTATATTTTGGGTTCAGAATAAGAGCATAGTTTTCTTTATCAAAATAACTTTCAAATATAAATTTCGCTCCAAATCGTTCTCGCTTTTGATCTGAAGCTAATTGAAAAGTACGTATTAAATTCTTTACAAAACGTAAAACTAGAGATATAAGTTTTGAATCACCGAACTTTTTGCGGTCTTTGGGAATAATTAACATCGCTAAAAGTGCACCAATTAGAGATTGAATTTTAACGCCCCAAAAATCATAAACTGATACCATTCGTGTTTGATCCGTGTTATTCGTAACTTTAATTTCTGATAATACTACTGGATCATCACCAAAGGGTGGATAAATAAAATGTTCGACCTTTAAATTCTTCCTTTCAAAAACTTTTTGAAAATAACCACATCCAAAAACTCTTTTATATGAGGATTTTTGCGAATTCATTTTAGAATTATATAAATCCCACCACATTTTTTTATTTTCTTCTAAAAAGCAGATTCCCCCACCCAAACATTCTTTTTCTGGGTTATGAAATGATAACCACTGCAGTCCCCTATCTGCTATAAAAAATTGCATATAACCTCCGTTATGTGCAGTTAAAGTTATCCGATCATTACCTACTTGATGCCAATGATCAACTGAATCCTTCCCTGATGTGTTTGTGCGGGCAGTTAGATCAATGGTCTGCATGCAGGTATACGAGTACGCAGGAAGATTAAATTGGTCAAGTAA
>JABXJU010000073.1 GCA_013375405.1 Candidatus Helarchaeota archaeon | reverse complement strand
GATCTATCCACTTAATGGTTACTGCTTTGCGCATCATCCGTGTTGGTATATCCTTTAATAAGAGAAATTCTTGAATGTGGGGGGTAGCGACCAAGAGATTTTTTCGATTCTGGAGAACAAATTTACGAATGTTTTGTAATGCATAATCAGGCGCAGAAAAAATAAAGCGAGCTTTCCTAAATTCTGGCAATTTTAAAATCATTTTTGAGGCTTCTTCTACCCCTACAAAATTGGGGATCCTCCCATAACATGGAAGTGGAAATTGTGCTATATCTTCCTCCGTCATCTTTTCCCAGATCTGCTCTCGAATTTCTTGCTTGGTTTCCCACTTCACTTTTAAACCCATTTTTTATTCAACGCATAAAATGTTTCATGCATCCTCTGTTAAAGGTGATTTTTATAATTAAATGAAAAATATTATTTGAACTTTTTTTATAATTCTCGTAATTTTTTAAATTTAGATGCCTTTTTTTCAATCCATTCCTCTTCTTCTAATTCAGTGAGGATAACATCAATTTCACGTTGAACCTTTTTTTTCTCCTTTTCCATACCCAAATCTTCAAAAATCTCTAAAGCTCCTTTAAGATTCGGAAGTCCTTCATCAATGTCATTTGTATCAATCTGTTCTATTCCTAACTCGTATAATGCCATTGCTTCCCCTCTCCGACTGCCAACATTTCGTTGAAGTTGTAATGCTTTTTGAAGTGTTGAAAGGGCTTTCATATGATCCTTTGTTATAGAATATAAAGATCCTAATGATCTCACTACCTCTGCTTCGATTGATAGATCTGGAATTTCTTTTAGTTTTTCTAAACATTTTTCGTTACATTTTATTGCTTCTTGGTAACTTTTTGCTTCTTGACATATCGTACCCATTTGTTGAAGCAGTTTAACTTCAGTTCTTATATCATTCAATTCGGCTGCAATTTTTAAAGCACTAGTATAATGGACTATCGCTTGTTTAATTTGGGATATCTTTCCATTAATTTCCCCTAAGGATTTGTGTATTTCTATTTGTTGTGTCTTTTCTGCTTTTGGTAACGCTTTATTAAATAAATTAATTGCTTCTTCATAATTTTCTTCGGAAACCGCCATTTGACCTAACTTAAGATAATTTACAAAATCACCCATTGTGGTTTCACCATTTGATGAATTTTCTTTACACGCATTAATTTCTTATAATCAAATTAAATTAAATTTTATGATTGAAGTTTAACAATTATTGAAATTGTAACTTAATTTTGGAATAGGGAGAATATATATGACAAAAGCAGAAATTTCCATTGAACAATATGAGCAACTCCTAAAAAAACTCAATGAACTTAAAAAAACAGAAGAAGAATTGAGAAAAACTAAAGATATTCTTGCTGAAGCACAACGGATTGCGCATATTGGGAACTGGATCTGGGATATTGTCAATAATACATTGGAATGGTCCGATGAAATATACCGCATTTTCGGACTAAAACCTCAAGAATTTGGAGCTACCTATGAAGCTTTTTTAAATTCAGTTCATCCAGACGACCGAGAATTCGTGAACAAATCGGTAGATGATGCATTAAATAAAAATGTACCATACGATATAAATCATCGTATAGTCCTTCCTGATAGTACGGAACGAATTGTGCATGAGCAAGCTGAAATTACATTTGCTGAATCTGGTAAGCCAATTCGAATGTTGGGAACAGTTCAAGATATCACAATGCAACAAAATGTGGAGTTCGAACTTATCAGGAAAAATTCCCTGTTAAATGCAATTAATCGGGTATTTCAGGAAACGTTGAGAAGTGATATGCTGAAAGATGTTGCCAACACATGTCTTTTGGTAGCCGAAGAAATTACTGGGAGTAAATTTGGTTTTATTGGAGAGATAAACCCAGATGGTCGCTTTGACACTATTGCAATTAGCAACCCCGGATGGAACGCCTGTAGAATGCCAGAAACTGAGGCAACCAAGTTAATTAAGAACATGGAATTGCGGGGAATTTGGAGTATAGTGCTTAAAGATGAAAAATCTCATATAGTTAATAATCCTAAATCTCATCCCGCAAGCGTAGGGACACCCGATGGGCATCCAAAACTAACATCCTTTATAGGTGTCCCATTGAAACACGCAGGAAAGACTTTCGGTCTGATTGCTTTGGGAAACAAAGAAGGGGGCTACGATCAATACGATCAAGAAATTGTTGAGGCATTATCTATAGCAATTGTAGAGGCAATAATGCGGAAACAAGCGGAAATAGAAATAACAAAGTACCGAGATCATCTGGAGGATTTAATAGAGAAAAGAACCAAAAAATTAAAGGAACGCATTAAGGAAATCACTTGTTTATACAATATTTCTAATTTGATTCAGAAATCTAATATTTCATTAGAAGAAATATTCATAGAAACGTTAAAATTTATTCCACCTGCTTGGCAATTTCCAGATGTAACTTGCGCTAGAATATCCTATAAAGGGCAAGAATTTAAAACGGAGACCTTTGTAGAATCTAATTGGAAACAGAAGGCTGATATTGAGGTAAAAGGAGAAACTACTGGGACAATTGAAATCTATCATATAAAAGAGATACCAGAGTATGGTAAAGAACCGTTCTTAAAAGAAGAACAAGATTTAATTATGGCGATTAGCAAAATGTTGGGAATAATTATCGAGCGTAAGATCACTGAGGCTGCACTGATAAAGAAAGATGAATTAAATCAAACTCTTTTAGACTCGCTGCCTTTCCCAACAATGCTTATTCGTAAAGACAGAATTATTTTATCCGCAAATCAAATTGCATATAAATTAGGCGCTGAAATTGGCGAACTTTGTTGGAAGAGTTTCGCGCAGGGTGCCTATATTCCTGATAAAGATAAAGCTTATATTGATCAACATAGAGAAATTCCCCCAAAGGGCACACAATGTTACTTTTGCATGGCAGACGAAGTATTTAAAACTCTAGAACCAAAGACTAGGGAAATCAAGGCCTGGAAAAAAATTTGGGATGCCCATTGGGTTCCAATCGATAATAAAAGATATCTTCATTATGCCATTGATATAACTGAGCGTATTGAATTTGAAAATCTGCGAAGACAGTTTATTTATACAGTATCTCATGAATTACGCACCCCAATCTCCGTAATTACTCAGGCAATTACCAACATCCAAAAATACCGGGAAAAACTAACTGATGCGCAAAAAGCTAAATTATGGAGCACTTTGACACGAAATGCCGGATTGCTTGCTGAATTGATAGAAGACCTCTTATACGTTTCAAGGCTTGATCGTGAAAAAATTTTATTGAATTGGACTAATTGTAATTTGCCAGAAATCCTACAAGATGTATTAAACCAACTAGAAACTCGTCTAAATGCAAAAGAAATGCGCATGCAATGTGAAATCCACGAACCGATTCAATTGCTTGGAGATCCTATGAGAATAGCTCAAATATTACGGATTTTTATCGATAATGCCATTAAATTTTCCAAAGAGGGGTCAAAAATAGAGGTAAAAGTAATAGATCATTACCAAGGTCAATATAATCCATCCGCAATTGATGGTGTTTTAGTTCAAGTGATTGACGAGGGACGTGGAATTCGTAAGGAAGATATTCCAAATCTTTTTGAAAGATTTTTCAGATCGACAGACGTAGCAGGAATCCCTGGAACTGGAATGGGATTATCCATTGCACGGAGTCTTGCTCATCTTCATACAGGAGAGACATATGTTGAAAGTACATATGGTGTTGGAAGTATATTTTCCGTGTTCCTCCCTCGATTACAAAATCCTCCAAAATAATCATTTTTCAAATGATTTACTTTTGGTACTGCTAAAAATTAAAAATGATTAAAAGAATTAATTATTGAAATTAGTAAATTAAGTCTATTAGCTAATTTAGTTTTAGTAAGGGGAATAGATTGAAATCGCTATTGCTGGTTGTTGAGGATAATCCTGACGTTCTGTATAATTTGAAATTAACGTTAGAATTTACTAATTATGAAGTTATTACTGCAGAAAATGGATTAGATGCACTTGATATTCTCTCAAAACTTAAGAACCTTCCTAATCTCATTGTAAGTGACATAATGATGCCGAAAATGAATGGATACGACTTTTTTAAGGCAGTTTCAGAGAATCCCCTTTGGAGTACCATACCCTTTATCTTTTTAACTGCTCGTACCTCCCCTAAAGATATTCGATTTGGCAAAATGTTGGGGGTAGATGATTATATCATCAAACCCTTCAAAGAGGAGGACTTACTTGCAAGTATTGCTGGTAAAATTACGCGAAATAGAAAATCTAAATCAATCAATGATAAAATTACGGAATTATTCACTTCTTTAAAAATTGAAACCACACCTTCGATTGCAGAAGAAGAAGAAAAGCGATCCGTCATTTTAATACAAATGGGATGGGATGATAAACTAGGCCCCCAACTGGAGTCATTTTACCCTTCTGAAATCCAACTTCCAACATCAATTGAAACGATCGGGTATCAATTATTTAATGGGGTGGCATCCATCTACGGACAAGATAAAATTTATGAGGCACAAGGTATTCTATTGACTATTGAAAATATTAAAAGCCAAGGCTTTATTTTTTTTGATTCAATTAAAGATGATGATGCGAGGGGCAGACAAAGACCTATCATGCTGGGAGTCATTGCTCCAAGAATCAATTATTTTGAATCATTAAGAATAAAAGAAGTATTTCAAGAAGTAACATCCAAAATAAAACAAGAATTAGATTGGGAAATTCGCTCTTATTGGGAAAAAATATCTGAGATCTTATCCACACCAGTAGTTTAATTTGGTCAACATTTTAAAGATTACAGAATTGATATCTTGCAATAATAATAACAACTTTCTAAATAATTTTTATTCTCAATATTTCTAGAAAATTTAACAAAAGAGCGTGTCTGAAGCAATTGTCAGCCTCTACTCACAGTCATATCAAAGACATATTAGATTTAATAGTTCTATTTCTTGATAAAAAGAGTGGTCCTCCTCCTTCACATTCTATAATGAATCCACAAATATTTCATTACTATAAAGAAATTGTCCGGGTTTGGAATCAATTGAACTTTATCTATCGGACCACGCTGCTTTCACTTGATGCGGCTGCAAAGTATGAAAATTTTATTGATCCGATATTAAATGCTACCCACTTATATGCAATATATCGTATTCACTGGGAAAATGCACCTCTCATATCAATACAAGATGAACTAGATGCCTTTCTTTCCCCTATTTTCAAAGAACAATTTCTAGCATTCTTGGCAAAATTGAAGACCTTTAGTTGGAAGCGTGCCCTCTCAAAGAAATCCAAAATCGAAATTCTGAGTTTAACAGAAACCACGCCCTCTTTCGTTATTGAACATCTTCAGCCTGTGATGTCCTACAAGTTTTTAAAAGCAAACCTCCGGACAATGAATTCTATAAATAATAATTTTGAATTTACCATCCGGGTTAATACAATATCCGAAATTTCCGCTAAGATTTTATCTAATCTAAAGCAAGATGGAATCCCATTTCGTCAAGACCAACACATCCCAGAATTGTTGCATGTCCCCTATAAAATGAGATCTAGGCTACTACAAAATAAATGGTATAAATCTGGGCTTTTGATTGTCCAGGATAAGGCCTCTGCAGCAGTTGTTGACATTTTGGCACCCCAACCCGAGGAGTTAATAGGTGATCTCTGTGCTGCTCCTGGCATTAAAACCAGCTTTATTGCACAAAAAGTAAAAAATAGTGCTAAAATCTACGCATTAGATTTTCATACGCCCCGAACCCAACAAATGAAGAAAATCTTATCTAATTTACAAGTGATAAATACTCAGATTATTAATTGTGATAGCATTAACACCCCTGTTCGCCTCGACTTCTTGTTCGATCGCGTTTTATTAGATGCCCCCTGCACTGGTAGTGGCACCTTCTTAACTAATCCCGAACTCAAATGGCGGCAAACCACCTCATTCTTAAGACAAAATACTCAACTTCAACAAAACCTCCTCAAGACCGCAATTAGAATTTTAAAATCCAAGGGAACTCTCGTTTATTCGACGTGTAGTCTCTATCCCGAAGAAGGAGAATTGCAAATTCTCAAATTTTTAGATAAACTGGAACCATTAGAATTGCCTGAATGGATTGCTCCCAGTTATAACATTAAAAATTCACCAATTCCCGGGACAGGGCGGTTTTTCCCAGCCCTTCACCATACTCAAGGGTTTTTTCTCGCGAAATTTAAAAAGAGGTAGAATTATGACCTCAACCTAATATCATATTTTGTATTTCTTATTTCAATTTACGCAGACGTTTTCCTGCCTCCTCAAGAACTTCATTCCTTTTCGCGAAACAAAAACGTACTAAATTAGTTACAGGGTCTGATTCGGAATAAAAAGCACTCAGGGGGATAGCAGCCACCCCTATTTTTTTTATTAGAAATTCACAGAATTGTACATCATCAGTGTAATTAAAATCCGAGATATCTGTTACAATATAATATGCCCCTTGAGGAGGGAATGTCTTAAATCCTGCATCCTGCAAGATTGAATTCAATAAATCACGTTTCTTCCAATAGTCCTGTTTAAGTGCTTTATAATATGAAGAAGGTGCTCTTAAAGCGTCAGCCATTGCATATTGGAGGGGAGTGGAAGTGCAAAAAGTAAGAAACTGGTGAACCATGCGAATTCGTTTCGATATCGCTGCATCTGCTAAAGTATAACCAATTTTCCAACCAGTAAGACTGTAAGTTTTTGCAGTAGAGGAAATAGTAATTGAACGATCACGAAGTGTTGGAAAGGATGAGATCGGAACGTGAGAATCTTCGTAGGTAATGTGTTCATAGACCTCATCAGTAATAAGAAAGCAATCTGCACAGATATTACCAATGCGCTCAATTTCCTCTCTGCTGAATATCTTTCCCCATGGATTATGCGGATTTGTGAGCACGATGCATTTTGTCTTAGAACTAACTTGGGCTTCAAGTTGCTTAAAATCAATTGAAAAGTCATGGGAAATTCTGACCAATTTGGAGGTCGCACCTGTGAAATAACAGAGAGCTCTATAAGCATCGTAAAAAGGCTCAAACAAGATTACTTCATCATTTGGATTAAGAATCCCAAATAGCGTAGCGAAAATCGCTTCCGTAGCTCCTGAATAGACCGTTATTTCACTGTCCGGGTCGAATTTAACATCATAAAAATTCCTATATTTCTCAGCAATAGCAAGACGTAACTCATTCACACCGATACTAGGGCAATATTGATTCTTTCCACTTTGAATCGCTTGAATTGCTGCGTTTTTAACAAAATCGGGACCATCAAAATCAGGAAATCCTTGTCCTAGATTAATTGCCTTATGTTTATTAGCCAAATTGGTAATATGACTAAAAATAGTAGGCTTAATCTTATCCAATTTAACAGAAAATTTCTGCATTTCAATAATACCTCTCTATTCATGTAATTTTTAAACCTCTATTCCACATAGTATTGCAAGGAATACTGTTAAAATTTAATTTATATTTCATAATTTAGGCGTTTCTAATTCATTTAAAAGGGCATGAAAATGAAAATAATTGGTATTGATTCGGAGAAGTGTATTCAATGTGAAGAATGCGTCAAGGACTGTTCCCATCACTTATATTTCACAAGAGACTCCTCTGAAACAACAGGAGAACAATTTAAAATCGGATTTGAAGATCCAGATGATCGCTGTATTTTATGTGGGCACTGCTTAGCCGTGTGCCCAACGAATGCAGTAATTACAGAAGGGCTTGAGGAATCATACGAATTCGAGGAAGCAAAAGATCCGAATAAAATTATTAACTACGAGAATTTGATGAAGATGATTCGGTCGAGACGATCGATCAGACGTTTCGAGGAAAAACCCCTACCGAAGGCCCACATTGAGAAGATTTTACAAGCGATGCGGTATGCACCCAGCGCTAGTAACGCCCAGGATTGGAACTATGTCGTCATCACCGACCCAGAGAAAATCCAATACCTCAATAGTAAAGTTATGAGAATTTTCTATCTCCTAAAGAAGGTTTTAAAAATTAAACATTTGATACGACCGATCGTATCCGGAGAAGCGAAGCGCTTATTACTAGCTCCGGGGACTAAGGTATCGGTACAACAACGGATAGACTCCTATGAAGCGGGGAAGGATGTGATATTCTTTAATGCGCCTTGTGTCGTCGTGTTGCATTCTCCAAAGTATGGTGGTATGGCTGGTATCAATGCGGGTATTGCGCTTACGCAGGGCATATTCGCAGCCCAGTCGCTTGGCATTGGATCATGCTGGTGTGGATTCGCCATAGAAGCCATTCAACGTTTTAGAAAATTGAGGAAATGGCTAATCCCGAAAGGACGAAAGTGCTATGGCGTGGTGGCCTTTGGCTATCCTGCCATCCAATTTCATCGCGCACCCGAAAGAAAAGAATTACAGGTTTTGTATTTATAAAATTTTGAGTAAATAGGTAATTAGGTAATATATATGCCAAAAAATATAAAAGTTCAAGTAATTGGTCCGCTTAAAGAGGAAATTGGTGTGTATGAAACATCATATGATGGTAAAACTATCAAAGAAGTAGTGAACCAATTCATAAATGATTATAGGGACAAGTTAAAGAAATATGTCGACGCAACAACAGGATCATTAAAATATATAATGATTATCTTGAATAATAAACATTATCTAATGCTAGAAGATAGGTTAGAGACTGTTTTAAAGCCCGATGATTGCATTAAACTCGCCTTACCAGTTGGAGGTGGCGGAGGGTAAAGATCCCTCAAGCGGAGGATAAATCTACTTAAATTCTCAGGTTAATTATTTAAGTACAAAAATAAAATGAGGAATTTTTATGAAATCTATTATTTTGTATAGTTCATATTTTGGAAATACGAAAATGCTAGCGGAAAAAATTGCCGAATCAACAGGCGCCGAATTACAAGGAATCGTGCACGGACGTCACTTCAGAGTTTTCCTGCATATGATTGGAATTAGAGGTGGAAATTATCCCATTATAGATTTAAGTGATTATAATGTGATTTACGCCGGAGGACCGGTCTGGATGGGAACTTATGCCCCCGGCTTTAATAGACTATTGAAGAATCTTGATTTAACCGGAAAGGAAATTAAGTTTTTCGCTCGTGCAGGAGGAGGGGATGCCAGTAGGCTTGATAAAAAATTAGCAAAAAAAGCGACTGAACAGAAATTTACAATTGTTAAAACTATTGTTATCAACGGGGAAGACTCAGAAGAACTAGTTGATGAGAAAATTCAAGATTTAATTGCCTAAATGAAAAAAAAGAAAGTTTTTAAGAAAACTGCTGAGTTATCCACTAGATGTACCGCGAAATTAAATAGATTGTAACCCATTTAAAAAGACCAAGTAGGAATCCAAATTAATTTCCATTTGTTTTCGATCTTTTTGAGGATAAGTGGTTGCCCTCTGCTCTTCATCCCTTCAGCGTTAATCTGAATAATTGCTTCATCGCCTTTTATTTCAAACGAATCTAGCACGAAGGTTTTATCCCACCCACGTCTCATCATCGATAATGTAGATTTGAACCTTTCAGCATATTCTTCGACACTCATTTTTTTGGATAAACCCCATTTTCCAAAAATTTCTCCATCTTTTTCATACATCGCTTGAATATCGACGTTCTCCTCGATGAACTTCGTTTTACCACTAGTAAGCACTTTGATATATTGCTCTACAAATTCCTTGATTTCTGTCTCATCATTTGCCATAACATCACCCTCGTTTTATTCGCTCTTTTTCGCTTCTTCGTCTCGAAGTACTCGTCTTAAGATTTTACCCACTGCACTTTTTGGTAAACTCCCTACAAACTCAACAATCCGGGGATATTTATACGCCGCCATGTTCTCTTTCGCCCAATCAATAATCTCCTGCTCAGTAATTTTTCCCTTATATTCCGGTTGAAGTGTGCAAAACGCCTTGATGTCTTCCCCTTTGACGGGATCTTTCACCCCAATAACTGTACATTCAAGTATTGCGGGATTTTCATATAAAATTTCCTCAATCTCCCGGGGATACACACTATGTCCCTTGTATTTAATGAGATCTTTGACCCGATCGATTAAGTATATATATCCTTCCTCGTCGAGTTTGGCCCAATCACCCGTACGTAGCCACCTATAACCACCTGTCTCAAAGAATACCTTCTTATTTTCTTCAGGTTTATTGTGATACCCTTTCATAACTTGCGGCCCCGCGACTACTAACTCACCATCTTCGCCTATAGGCAAAAACTCTAACTCTTCATTGACAATTCCCACTAAGGTACCAGCCATTGGATGTCCACAACTGCCCAACTTCTTTTTAGCCCACGGTGGAGCGTTAGTCACCCCCGGGCTTGTCTCGCTCAGCCCATACCCTTCTCCCATCTCGAATCCAGTTTTTTCTTTCCATTTTTTCATCATTTCAACAGGCATAGCACCAGCCCCTACATTCGCGTATTTCAGACAAGAAAAATCCACATCTTGAGTCAAGGGCGAGTTCATGAGATTGATGAACATCGTAGGTACTCCAAGCATTGTATTGGGCGCATATTTCTCCATCAGTTCGACGATTTTGCCGATATCAAAAACGGCTAAGACGTAAGCTTTTGCGCCAATTGCAGGCGAAAGTGCCAGCTCACAGGTGACGCCGTATATATGGTACCAGGGTAAGATTGAGATTGAAATAATATCATCCTTAAGGAATTCATCTTTCATGTAGTTCGAGATTTGCATAATTTGATGAATGTTGGCTATGATATTGTAATGCGTCAATAGTGCCCCCTTTGGAAGCCCCGTGGTCCCACCCGTGTATTGGATGAGCGCAACATCTTCCTTAGGATTTATCTCAACTTCAGGTGGTTCTTCAGGCTCAGGATTTTGATCCATTAAGGTATTGTAATGGATAACCACATCTGTTTCGGGCTTTTTGGGAGTTTTTCCCTCAACATTTACTAGAATAACCTTTTTTAGCGGTAAATCATCAGCCACTTTCTTGTAGTGACGGAAGAATCGGTCAATAAGTATGAGATATGTCGCCCCTGAGTCTTGAATTTGATAGCTCATTTCTCGTGCGACAAAAAGCGGGCTGATTGCCGTCAATGTTGCTCCGATCGCCAGCGTTGCGAAATAACAAATGCTGAAATGGGGACTATTTGGTAGCCATAGTGCCACAACATCTCCTTTCTGAACCCCTAATTTCAATAAAGCAGTAGCAAATCTTCTCGTCAGATGATCAAGTTCATTAAAAGTAAATTCCCGATCATAATACACCATCGCAACTTTATCGCCGTATTTTTCCGCACCTGAGGCAAAGAGATCACCTAAACTCATGTCTTCCGGGATATCAATGTCTAAAGTGATTCCTGGTGGTAGATAATCCTTCCAATACCTGTTCTTAATATAATCTGGTAGATAATCCATTTAATCACCATTTTCTTTTCCTAAATTTTTAATGGTATCTTTATTTTTGACATATCTTAGATTTTAATACTTCTATTGAAGTATATGTTCTTTATGAAATAGGATGTTAAAATATGGAATTTAATCCGATGAACTTGATCTATTTCATTATCGTCATTCCTATTGTGCTGATTGCATTCTTTATGGTGTCAAGAATCGATAAAGAGAAAGATCATTTCATCATAATCATAATTTTGGGCGTATTACTGTTTATAGTTCGGTTAGTTTTAGTTTTTTTTGCAGATACTATTGGAATAATGCCATATTTAAAAAGTGATATAATTTTTTATACTCTACTAACGATTTTTGGAGTTGGTATAACGTGCCTCTATGTCAAAAAGATTGAGAAGTTGTCCCTAAAGGACATAGGTTGGGAGGTAAAAGATGTTAAAAAGAGCATATTCTATGGCTTCATAGTATATATTCCACTTGTCTGTTTAATTCCCTTGATAATTTTTTTAACGGGTATTGAGATTTCATTGGTTATTACTTGGGAAAAGGTAGTTTTAGCTCTTAATTTTAGCTTATTAGCTGGTATTTATGAGGAAGTAATGTTCAGAGGAATCATGCAAAACCATGTAAGAGCACTAACAAGCGAGAACCAAACTATTATCTTCACCGCTCTTATATTCACAGCCACGCATCTCTGGTATTTACCTTTTATCGGGTATGGTATCTATTACATCTTTGTATTCGTTATGGCCTTGCTTTTGAGTGTTCTACGATTAAAATCAGATCAATTATCTTGTTTCATTCTTCATACCGGCATTGTTTTTATTTTAATTTTGTTTGCTTAGCTGCTATTTAAAAAATTCAGTATCTTGTCCGATGCCTACCGATATGATATGGGAGCGGTCTGCCTTTACACGGGTTTCATGGTCGATATCCAAGTAAATTCCGCGCAAAGTATCCTCGGCAGTCATACCTAAATTCTCAGGAGTGATCCAGTCACCAGGGGGGTACTGAAAATCAAATTCCTCATTCTCATAGGTCGATTTCTTTTTAAAATTAGGCAGCTTAACTTCCAGACTTTGCCAAGGGTATGGAACTCCTTGTTGCCGTCCCAGAATAACTCCTCTTTCCCAATACTCTGGAAGCTCTTCAATAAGCCACTCGAATCCTTCCGCCTCGAGAGGCATCATATATATCCGGTTTGCACTCGTCAGCCCCGTTAAACTCAATATCCACTTCTTTCTGCCGGCCATCATAAACGTTTTAAGAATAGAGGGCCACGGAATATAACCAAAATAGGTATCAGGGAGACCTAATTTCTTTGCATAAATCCCATCCCATATTCCACCGTATTGCTCAAAATTAGAAGCTTCCGACATGAGATTGAGAATAGCACTTACCCAAACCATGCAAACAATGTATGAACTATCTGCCCATTGAGGGCTACGCTCGTTCCGGATATCTTTCAGGACATCCATTAATCTTTCCCCCGCTTTGAAGAAACCTTTAGTCTGCTTAGGCATCTCTTTTAGTTTATATCCGTATTTAAGATGCCTCCTCTCTAATATTTCATCTTCTGGATTAATTAGCCACCAATCCACTGGAATTCCATCTTCACAGTGACCATTGAATAGAAAGAAGACCTCTTCAGAAATGTCATTTACTATAACAAAGGTCATATCACAAGAATCGCCATAGATAAGCTTTAAGGACCCTTGACTTAAATCGCCCCGCATTGGGAGGACTGGTGGAAATAAAAGATAGGAAAGAATTTTATCAGGCTGTTCAATGTCACCCTCAATTACAGCCTTAGCGGTTTGAATTGATGTACCCAACCGATTTCGTAAGAATTTATAAATAAGGTCTCCAGAAGCCTTTTCAGCCATTTCTTCATAACTATCCAGGCCAAATTCTCGATAAAGTCTCCATAAATGTCGACCAAAAGGCAAATACCGTTTTGTCCTAAGAGTATCAGGTATTTCAGCGTAGGTATATATGGTTATCCACTCCTTATTTCATGAATTTTATTCATTGCATTATCTTCTTTAAATAATTTTATTTTTTTATTTTATTAGCAAATGAGTTAATTCACTTAATCTATAAGAGAAAAAAATATTTCTCTTTAAAGGGGATAATTCAAATTCATCATCTATCTTGATAATATTAATAAACTTATGTTTTTGTGAAATAATCTTTTTATTTGAATGATTCAAATGTTATAAAGAATTGAATGTTTAATTTTGAAGCATTTTTAATCTCATTCGGCTTAATTTTCCTGGCAGAATTAGGGGATAAGACGCAATTAATGGTAATTACTTTGTCAACCCATGAGAAGAGCCCTTTTTGGGTTGGATTTTCTAGTTCAATTGGAATTTCTTTGGTTGCAATCATTGGAATTATCCTAGGTTTTTCAGCTTCCATATTTATTCCTATATTTTGGATTAAAATTGTAGGGGTCATAATATTTTTCGTCTTTGGAATTTTTGCATTTAAAAAAATTAAGAAAAACCGGAATCGATTTGAAATTGAAGAAGAAGATACGGTACAGGTGCAAGATAAATCGCAAACTAAAATTAATAGTAAGTTTTTTCTCCCGATGCTAAGTGTTTTCTTAATGGAATTTGGTGATAAAACTCAGATAATGACAATTACATTATCTGCAAATTATTTGGCTCCTATAGAAGTAGGATTGGGTGCAATTTTGTCCTTGAGCTCACTTTGTTTTATTGGAGCCTACTTAGGTGAGTTCATTGCAAGAAAACTCCCGAAGAAATGGATCGATTTAGGAAGTGGAATATTTTTCATTATCATGGGAATAATCATTTTGATTGAATCTCTAACTACTCTTTAGGGAATATTTAATCCCAGAGAAGCTTTAAAGAACTTCAAGTCTAAATCTTTTTTTCTGAGAGACTTCATAACTAATTGATTATCTAGTTTTAAAATTTTTTCATTAAAAATATATTAAATTAGGAATCTTAGATTTATAGAACTTTTTAAATAATTGATTACATCCTCTTACTTTTGATATAGATTTAAAATATACTTTTACGGTGATATTTTGGAATCTAAAGAAAAATCTACACAAAATAAAATGTGGGACTATTTTAATCTCCAGAACGTAATTATTTTTTTCCTTGAATATTAAAATACCACGGTGAAGATATATATTTAATATATCTGGTAATTCTTTAAAAGTATCTGTCAATCTATAATTCCTGATATAATAAATTTTTATTTTTTTATATATTGAGATTGAGCTATATTCTTCCTATCCTTACTGGTCAATGGCTGATTGGTATCACTCCTCCAGAGAGGGAATGGCAAGTTCCACGCCAGGTTTTATTTTACGAGGATTACGAATATTATTTGCTTTAGCTATACGTCTCCATTTTTTAGAATCACCATATACTTCAGCAGCAATACTCTCAAGAGTATCACCTTTTTTTACGATCACAGTCCTTATTATATAACATCACCTTAGATGGCTTATTTTGAAATCTAATTTTCTAATAATTATTTATAGTAATTAATTTTTCCTTTTGATAAAAGACATAACATGTTCGCCGTGGTATATTGAAATCTGAAAAACGATTTTGGAAAATTAAGAATTGAAAATATTTTAGACTCCAAATATTGGTTTTTATTTCTCTTGGATTTTAAAATCCAATAAAAAAGAAAATACAGTTTTAGAAGTTAATAATGTCCCAATTTTTACTTTGTCGAAAATTTTTTTAGATTCCAAAATATCACTGTGACGATATATATTAAAATTAAAAATATCTGGCATTTCTTTAAAAGAGACTATTAATCTCTAATTCTTGATAGAATAAATTTCATATAAACAGTAGGTTACACTGGAAGGAATCTTCGAAACCTCTTGTAAAATGAAATTATCGATCAGGATATTTAAAAATTATAATATGGTTGTCAAAAGAAATTATAATGTGTCCAATAGAAATTGTATTGTCCTGCATGACAGAAATTTTGGATTGTAATGTTTGATTTGGAAGAGGGATTCCCGTCTCTCGTCAATATGAGAAAAATATCTTCAAAAGCTTTCTTGCGGTTGAATGATAAATCAATAATAAATATAAGTCCTCATATTATTCTTCTTTTTCTATGAAAACTTTAATTATTACAAAAAATGAAATTGAAAAGTTTTTAACTGTTAAAAATGCTTTATCGGTCGTAGAAGAAGCTTTTGAAGAACATGGAATCGGTAAAACACAGCTTCCTGCTAAATTATATCTATTTTTTGATAAATATAATGGAGATCTAAGAATTATGCCAGCCTATCTTGGAAAAGTAGATATGGCTGGATGTAAAATTGTAAATGTTCATCCTAACAATCCTGAAAAATATTCTCTACCTACAGTTATGGCCTTAATAATTCTAAACGATCCGAAAACAGGATTTCCTATTTGTATAATGGAGGGAACATATATTACTAATATGCGAACTGGCGCTGCAGGTGGGGTGGCTATAAAATATTTAGTTAGAAGAGATTCAAAAGTACTTGGCATGATAGGAACAGGAGCTCAGGCTAAGACACAATTTTTAGCAGCTATAGAAGTTTTTCCACATATTAGGGAAGTTTTATGTTATTCAAATTCAAAAGTGAGCGTAAATAAGTTTGTAGAAGAACTTAAAAGTTTTAACATACATTTTGAAGTTTATAATGAGGCTAGAGGAGTATGTGAAGGTTCTGATATAATAATTACTACTACTCCAAGTAGGGAGCCTATTGTTAAGGATGAATGGATTTATAAGGGAACTCATATAAACGCAATAGGTGCTGATGCTCCAGGGAAGCAAGAGTTAGACTCAAAAATTCTGATGAGGAGTAAGATAGTGATAGATTCTTGGGAACAAGCAGCTCATTCAGGTGAAATTAACGTTAAGATAAAAGAAGGAATAATAGATAAAAAAATTATCTATGCTGAGCTAGGAGAGATAGTTGCAGGTAAGAAGAAAGGAAGAAGAATAAAGAAGAAATTACTATTTTTGATAGCACAGGGCTAGCTATACAAGATGTATCAACTGCTTATTTTGTTTATGAACAAGCAAAAAAGCATAAAATCGGTAAAAAAATTGAAATTTAAAATTTATGTATAAAAATTTTTAAGTTACAAATCCACATTCCGAAACAATTAATTGGTTAATTAATGCGTACTTATTTAATTTTTTAATAAAGTTTCATTTATTTTTCCAATTAAATTGTCGATATTAAAGGGTTTTAATTTAAAAGCAGATGCGCCTATTGAAAGTGCTTCATTTTCAATACGCTCATCTGCACTAGCGAATATTATCTTAGAATGCTTATTTATTTGTAGAATCTCTTTAGTTGCTTCGATTCCATTTTTAATCGGCATCCGATAGTCCATTATGATAACATCAGGTTTTACAGTAAATTTTTTGAACATTGTAATAGCCTCTATTCCATTTCTTGCTGCTCCAATTACGTTATAACCTTTTAAAGTAAACAGTTTTTGATATAGGAGAAGTAATGAATAATTATCATCAACCAAAAATATCGTTGGCATTTTAAATAACCTCCGGAATTAAAATAATGAAATTACTTCCTTTTGAATAATCTCCTTGGACTTTATCTTCGACCCTAATTTGTCCTTTATAACGAGTTATTATCGCCTTCACGAGTGATAAGCCTATCCCCATTCCACTCACGCTTCTATCTTCGGTATATGCTCTCTGAAAAATTAACTCTTTCCGAATGTCCGGTATTCCTATGCCATTATCGATGAACTCTAGTTTCACATAATCAATTGTATCCTTTTGCACTTTAGAAATTCTTATATCGATCTCAATTGATAGATTTTGACAATATTTGATAGCATTATAGAGAATATTTTCAAATACCTCTGATAAAAGTGAATTTGCTTGAGCAAAAATCTCTTTATAAGGAGAATCCACGCGGATATTAATTTTACGTCCATGAAAACTCTTATTTACAAAATTTATTGCCTCTTTTAAAACTGTATTCACTTCTATTGAATTTAATTCGATTTTAGTGTTATCAAGTCTAGAGAGTTTTTTGACATTTGAAATCAATCTTCTAGCTCTTTTAACGGGTTCTTGCAGGTTACTAAAGTTTTCTTTCAGTTTTTCAGCATTATTTGAATAGGACAAACTTATATCTATTGTAAACATAATATTTTGGAGAATATTAGCAATGTCATGAGATAATAGATCTTTATAAAATTCAGCACGATTATAAGCTTCGTGATATCGTTCTTTAGAGGCGCTTAATTCAGCTTCTGCCTGCTCACGCGCGGATATATTGTGAAAAAGTACTGATAATACGATGATACCAATGGTGGTAATCATTATAATTTCAATAATTGTTTCGTGCCAGTTTACAGGCGTCGGTGGAGCTCCTAATATAAGATGAGGGAAATCCAATATCTCATTTAATAAAGAAAAAATGCAGAGTAAAGTGAAAGCGATGGCAACAGGTAGCCAAATTTTTTTTTTGGATAATTTTTCAGTTATTAATTTAGGTTTGGTTTCTAATACTTCGTTATTTTTAAAAAGTTCATTTTTTTTCCTATTTCGGTTTCTCATTCCTTATCTCCTCCGTTACTTTTTAATTCATAATTAATTGATTCTTAATTTTAAGAAAATGCAATTCATATATGGTCTTTTCAATTATTGAGTTAAATGATTGTTTTATTTAATTTTCTGCTTTTAAATATTTGAAAAACAAATCTTGATTGAGATTTTTCCTAAAAAACCCAAATTTCTCCGCATCTGATTTTGAATTGTTCGTCATAATAGCTATTTCCTTCACAATATTTAAATAACTGATATTTTTTAAAAATTAAGAAAATAAATTTTTTTGAGATTAAATAACATTAATATCCAAATATTTACATTCTGAGAGAATATACAACACTATAACATTTATTATCTTCTATAATAATTGATAAAACAATATACTTCGTAAATAAATAAAATAAATAATTTTTTTTCTTCTTAAAAATTTATCAAATTATTTAAGTTCTCTATATGATAGTTAATTATCAGAGCCTGTCAGTGCATTATCACTGATTTTTCAATCTTGATATATATTAATATATATCTTCACCGTGGTATTTTAAAAATCAATAGGTTAAAATTAATTGTATATCATTAATTCAGCCTAATGGAATACAATTCCACCTGTAACATTGAATGCCTGCCCGGTAATATAATCACTAT
>JABXJU010000340.1 GCA_013375405.1 Candidatus Helarchaeota archaeon | reverse complement strand
GAGACATTTAGTATTTATCCAATGAAAAATGGTATTATAAAAAATATTATTTCAACTTCGAAATGTGCTGCTGGTACGGGTGAATTCATTGTCCAACAACTTTCAAGGATGGGATTATCTATTGAGGAAGGAATTAAAGCCAGTTTAAACGGCAATTTCACTCAATTGGCAACGAGATGCTCTGTTCATTGTAAATCCGATGCTACTCATAAACTCAATAAGGGCGAATGTAAACCAGAAGATATTGCAAAAACTTTAATTTACGATTTAGCAAGAAAGGTTAGTGAAATGATTGAATCAGCTCAATGGCTTACGCGGTTAATTGTACTATCTGGAGGAGTTGCATTAAACGAAATCTTCATCAAAAATCTGAGTAGTTTTTTGGGTAGTTCAGAAATTAAAGTATTGCCAGAAAGCCCCTATCTCGAAGTATTTGGAGCATCACTTTTCGCGTCTGAATTAAAAGAACCCTTCCTTCCATGGGATGATTGGTTTAATTCGTCGAGAATTGAGTTTCAAACTCACCCACCACTAAAGAATGCGGATTCTCTTCTAGATTACCGCGTTAACAAGAACTTTAAACGGAAAATAAAGGATGGAGAAACTTATATATTGGGTATAGATGCAGGTTCTACTACTACTAAAGCTGTATTATTTAATGTTTCTGACGATTCAATAGGGGCAAGTGTTTATTTAAGAACATTGGGTAATCCTATTTTAGCTACTAAACAATGTCTCAATGAACTTATGGAGCAAGTAGGAGATAATTCCATAAAAATAATTCAATGCGGGGTAACAGGTTCAGCTAGAGAAATAGTATCAGTCTATTTAGATAATTGCAGAAGTTTTAATGAGATATTGACACATGCAAGAGCAGCTACTGAAGAAGTTCCGGATGTTGATACTGTATTTGAAATCGGTGGTCAGGATTCAAAATTTATTTCATTTTTGAAGGGTGTACCGATTGATTATGCAATGAATGAAGGATGTTCTGCTGGAACTGGCAGTTTTCTTGAGGAATCTGCATCAGTTGATATGAGTATAGCTGTAAAAGAAATTAGTGATATAGCGGTAAAAAGTACTCAACCAATAGCTTTTGGTGAAAGATGTGCTGCTTTTATCAATACTGATTTGAAAAATGCCCTTCAACAGGGAGCTAATCCAAAAGATGTGGTTGCGGGTTTGGTTTATTCAATTGCCGATAATTATATTTCACGAATTGTTGGACCACGTCAAATAGGAAAGAATCTTCTTTTTCTTGGGGGTGTTGCTCTTAATAGAGCAGTTGCTTTAGCTATGGCTGCTCGCTTACAGCAAAGAATTGTTGTACCAGCGCATCCTGAACTTATGGGGGCGGTAGGTACAGCTCTAATGGTAAGAGATATTTTGCATAATAGAATTATATCCGAAGAAAATTATAAGCTCAAGAATCTTACGAAAGGAGAAATACAAATAAAGGATACTTTCAGATGTAAATCATGTGAAAACAATTGTGAAATTCAAAGAATTTCGATAAGAGGAAAGATTTATCCATTTGGGGGTTTATGCTCCAAATATAAATTATTACGCCAAAAAGGTTCCAAAATAAAAGAAGGTCAAGATCTTGTAGAAATTAGGAACAAAATGATGATTGATAATTTTGGAGGTCGATGTTTAAAGAATCCTCGTGGCACAATAGGTGTACCTATGGCTTTAATTTCTCATATTCTGTTACCCTTCTACACAAAATTCATCAACGAGCTTGGTTATGATATGGTGTTATCAAATCCTTCAAAAATAGGTAATACTAAAACAAAAGCGCCTATATGTTATCCCTGTGAATTAGTTCATGGAGCAGTAAATGAACTTATAGCTCGCAATGTTGACTACATTTTTTTACCTCGGGTAATTGAATTGGAAATTCCAAATGGTTATATTCATGGCTATACATGTCCTTCTACAGCAACTATTCCAGATATTATTCATACAGCTTTCGAAAATGCAAGTGAAAAGATATTGGCACCTCATATCGGCATTTCAGATGACCTTATAGAAACCACTTTGAAGGAACTTGGAAGAATTGCTGTAATATTAGGATTAGACACCCAAACAGGTATTAATGCTGGGAAAAAAGCCATATCTCATTATAAGAAATTCAGAGAAAAATATCTCGAATTTGGGAAAAAAAAAATAAAAGAACTAATAAATAAACCATCAGTAATTATCGCTGGAAGACCTTATGTTGTTTGTCCTCCAGATGTTAATATAGCGCTCCCTCGTAAGATTGTGAGCAGAGGTTATAATGCTATTCCTTCTGACCTGTTACCTTTTTTACATAATAGTGTAGATCATATAAGAAATGTCTGGAGTTTTACACAAAAGATCAACAACGCTGTTCAATATGTAAAAAAATACCCCAATTTATACATTTGTTTTGTTTCTTGCTTTTCATGTGGCCCTGATGGCACAATGTATCATCATTTTCAGCAACAACTTGTTGGTAATACATTCTGTTATCTTGAAATAGATTCTCATACAGCTCACGCTGGCTTCGAAACAAGAGTAGAAGCTTTTCTTGATATTATTGAAGAACGTCACCGTAAGGCGAATAAGAATATTAAAGTTTTATTAAATCAAAGTATAGCTCGCTAAAAAATGACGGAAATAGGACGATCCAAAGATTTAGAAGAAAGTAAAATAAGTAGAATCAGACAAGCACGATTTTCAGAGGATTATAAATATATTATTGACAGCGATGGTCAGAAAATTGAATTTGACGATCCTAGAATTGTATTTGTAGATCCAGAACCCCGAAATCCCTATGGAAGACGGCTTGTTATAAATTTATTCAAAAAATATAACCGTAACATTAGGGTAAGCAAAGAAACTGATGCATCTGTTTTACAATACGCCAAAAAGATTTGCTCTGGAAGAGAATGTCTTGCTAGTGTTGCTATAGCCGGGGCAGTCTTAAAGGATATTTATGAATATAGAGATGAAAACGAAATCACCATTTATCGGACTCCAATAGATCAACACGGTCCATGCCAGAATGGGGCTTGGCCAGTTCTTTGGGAGACATTTGCAAGAAGGATAAATAT
>JABXJU010000072.1 GCA_013375405.1 Candidatus Helarchaeota archaeon | reverse complement strand
ATATGAACTAAAGGATCTTTATCTCTGTGAAAATCTCAAACCGAAGAGTGCATTTCAAATCATCTATAAAGATGATATAACAGAATGGACGATTCTCCCACACCATCATGATAACCTCTCTCGTGTACACCCGAAATTCTACACTACATGGGAGCGTCGTACCAAACCAAGTATAGGAGGTGATGTAAGAGAGCTGAACGGGTTTCTTTCATGCATCGGAAGTTGGAGTACGGCTCTTGCTACCATCGAAGATTTCTTTGATATGATAAAAATGTTAAAAAACTAATCCTGAGCATTGTACTGTATTAATAATTAACCTACGGCCATCTTTATAATATTTCTGGGCTCAATAAATAGGAGAAAACTTATTTAGCTATTGCATAAAAATGTTAATAAACCAGTTTAAGAAAACTTTACCTATTACGATTTTGAAAGCTGGATGAGTTTTCGCTTTCCTTGAGCAATGTATAGCCTTAATAATAATAAAGGTGAAAAAAATGTCTGTTTCATCTAAAGAACCAGTAGAAGAAATGATAAAGAAACTAACAACCGGACAGAAACGGTTGCTTTTTATGATTGGACTCTATTCCACAGTAGAAGGTGAAGTTGGCAAGCAATGGCTCAAAGATCTCTCCTTAAAGGGCTTAATTATAAGAGGTATAAGAGATAAAGTCTTTGATTATGACTATGCTCCTGCAAGTGTAATGTATAGGGGTACACGGAAAATAATGAACATCAGTCAAGAGGGACAAAATGATCTTAATACTTTACGAGAATATGGATTAGTTGAGCGATTAAGGCTTGGAACTAGCCGCCACTTTTATTTCAATGCTTATGGCCTCTCTCCGGAAGGTGTCGAGGTTTTTTCTGCGATTCCACAAAAAGACCGCGACCCTATAGATAAATTAATTCATTGTGGGAAATGTGGTAAAATTTACGAAGTAATCCCGGAAGCAGAAAGTATTTATATAATATGCGAATCGTGTAACGTAAAAATTAATAGTGAAGTCGACGATATTGAATCCGTTTCCTATATGTGTAGTCCAAAATGGCTCAAAGTTAAATTGGAAACAGAATGGAAACCGATTGGTGAGGAGTGAGCTTAAATGGAAACTAAAACAACAGTTAAGGACGAGTTAGAAGAATTAATTTTTCTTACCGACTCTTGCATTTATATCTCTGAATATATTCCCTTTGGTTCAAATCATATCATCGCCTTTAATGATGAACTGGATAGTTTAGGTGCAGTTGAAGGTGGGCTCCTCACTTCACTTATAGACAAAGAACCTCGGAAAAGCACCTTCCGAGTCACTGAAGAGCTTACAAACGTTAAAGTAATGCGCTTCGATCCAAACGATTTCATTCAATTTCGGGCAAATATTTCGTTTGAAAATATTGGTGGTGTCGAGCAATTAGAGGATTTCGGGGTACATGTCGATGCCTCTGGACGCGTTATCTACGGTTGCCAATTAATTGAACTTGTAGGTAAAAGAGACAAACATTCTTTGGACAATTTATCACGGGTTATCGCTGATTTAATATCCGACTCATCTGAAGTGATGCTTAATTTATTATCTACTTACCAACGACGGCTCCTGGACCTTGTTTATTTTAATGAACCTGGTAATCGCAATAAATTCATCATTATTACCGGGAAAAAAATTATTCCTGATCAAAAAGCTACAATATATGTGCACGAGCCATCCTACAAAAATGAGTTGAATCAAATCGTCCAACAAATATATTACGGCAAAGATTTTGCTAATGGTGATAAATGTTTCTTTGGATCCGAAGGCCTAATTTTAATTTCAAATCAATTGGAACCATATGAGGAACTTTTAGCGATTATCGGATTTTTCCAAGGACTAGATATCTTCCAAAAAAACTATTTTTCCAAAATGTTTATGTTATGGGATGAAGTTCGGGATGCACGCGCTTTTGTGGATAAAAGTGGCATTGATCCAAATGCCATTGGTGAAGCCCAAGTTATTCTTTCCCGAGTATCTGCTGCAGTTGTTCTCATGACTGAACTATTGCAATTCATGCAGACGGCCGTCAATAATATTACCTATGAATTTCAGGAAATACAACCCCTAGGTGAAATCCAAGAAGAAATGGTTGAATTTGTTCAATTACGAGATACTGTTAAAAAAGCTACAACCCGCATAGAAGATGCGCGACTCATTGTGGAAGGATTAAAAGATGAAATACAAGGCGTCAATGGAATGATTACTACTCTGAGCGAGCGACAAATGCGCCAAATGAATGAGGCCCTTAAGGATAGTATCGCGAGTATGGACGAAATGACTAGGTCGTCCGAACGGACGGGTGTTGCCTTGAATATCCTTGAGGTTGTCCTATCAGGTGCCATCGCTTTTGATATTCTTCTTCTATTTGTAGGACAATATGAATGGCCACTTCTCAAAACATGGATCGAAGGCTCCAATTTAAATCTACTTATCTGGGCCACAGTTGGCATCACCTTATTCTTTATAACAGGCTGGGGCATTCTGAAATTGATTAAACACTTAGAAGAAAAATCTGAGCCGAATTTACGAGTTTCCTTGAAAATAGGGTCTCCCTATAATGTTGAGAAATTGACTGAATACATTGAATCAAAACCAGTGAAACAACAACAGATGGTCGTTCGTGCTGGAAGCCGCGTCCATGAATATTCATGGGATGATGATGATACTTCTAAGTGGCTTGGAAATGAGGTAAGCATCTCGATGTATATCGATCAGATGCACAATATGTTATTAGCCATCAATGTAAATATTGATAGTCCATCCAAGATTTCGACCAAACAAGCATCAAAAATCTTAATAACGGAATTAATTAATGCAGGCGTTGTTTCAAAAGAATCAGAAAATATATTAAATTAAATTTTTTTTATTTTTTTTTCAATTAGAGTACTCGGCATTCCAAATCCTCCTAAAAGAGGGGTCAAGAGCATCATTAGGATCCCAATAATGAATGCTATAGAAAAAAATAGCATATCATAACGATAGAGGAATTCAAGTGTCTTTATTAGAAAAATAAGCCAACCATAAGCAGAATTCACAAACACTAAAAACATACAATTTTTAACCGTAAGATTCCTAGAAAAATAGACTGATAGGCAAATCAATAGGATTCCAAGCCCTATTATAACCCCTAGATAGAAATAGCTCAAATTAGCTGATAAAAATACGAATATCCCGACAGTCATACAAGATCCCGCAAAGATTCCTGCAAATATCAATGTGATTTCGGGGCTAAATCGTTTAAAGAAGAGGGGGACGACAGTCTTACCGTTTTTAATCCCATGAGGTGGACTATAAGCTAGAATGTGAGCAGATTGCCAAAAAAACACCATGATATAGAGTAACCATGGGATTGGGTCACTCCAGAGTGTTTGCGGGGAGAATGCAACGTATCCCCCTATTGGAAACAAGCCAATCGCAAAAGGCAAGGTCATATAGCCGTATTTTTCCCGTAAGTACCCCGTATAAACTGTAGCCCAGACAGCGGCAATTAATAATATAATTACACAAAAAATGTTAAAAAATAGTATTGCAAATGTGAATCCTATTCCATAACATGCTAGAGCTATAAATAGTGCAGTTTTAGGGGTTATTCCTCGAGAAGGAATCTGACGATCTGGCCAAAGCTGGCGATCCCGCCGCCGATCGAAATAATCATCTATAGTATGGACGGCCCCAGTAACGAAAAATACTGCAAGCATCCCAGCAATTGCCTGCATTAGTGAGATTGGTACATGCGTGATTGACAATGCAAGGGCTGCTCCCGCCATTGCAAACGGTAATCCCATGAAAATAACAGAGATCCTCGCTATTTCTATAAATGTGATAACCTTTTGTCCAATAGATATCAAAAGTGCTTTAAAATCCATCGAATTGTCACCTTACGTGAAGGGTGGTTGTTTGATAAAGGGATATCCTGGAAGCCATCCTGAGATGCTGCCATAAACGATTGCGGTGATGATAATGGCAGAGAAAAAGATTAGTACAAAATGTGTCAATATATTTTCTTTTAATTTCAAACCTTTGAATTTGATGTAGTATAGAATAATAATAACAACTATTGAACAAATTATTAACAAATCAAAGGCGGCTTGCCCTTCGGCTGCCGCTAGAGTATAAATCACTCCAATTATGGAAGCCCAAAAATAAAATCCTATTACCTCAATTTGCGATAATTCCGGATCTCTTTGATGCCAATACTGCAATACCATACATCCAATTAAAAAACCTGTAATTGCAAAATGAATTAATTTATGCCCTAATACTTCATCGAACCAATAAACAGCAATTTCTAATGGAGTTCCTGGTGGTAACGGATTACCCAAAATACCATTTATCCAATTTGCTACGGCATGCATTATTATACCTGCTATCAAAACAACCCCAGACCATATAAGGACGTGATTAATAAGTTCCCTTTTTCTCTCGCTGGATTTTGAGTTCGTTAAACTTGTTTGCTCTGTAATTGCTTTATGAATAAAATAAAACATGATAAGCATAAATGGAGGCGCTAAGACTATATCCAAGAAAGTAGATAGCGAAAGATTAAACCAACCAATTCCATAATTGGGAGGTGCTTCACCAAATGGAACAGGTATTGGAATTGATAATCCACCTGTTGGTATAAATTGGATAATTCCATAGCCTACAAAAAAAATAAATACATATAATAGAGTCTTATCGACTTTCATTTAATCACCATTTACAGCCAAATTCTGTTTAAATAAGGTTTTAGGTTACGATAATCATAAAATCTTTTTTAATTCTTTTTAAATCACCATCGAGCGTAATTTTAATAAGATTATTAAATCAAGAACTTTTTACCAACTTCATTTTTAAATAGACAGAAAAACTTCCAATAAGTGGCTTCATCTATGAATCAAGTTGCAATTTTGCATGGAACTGATGTGATAAAAACTCTAGAGGCTACATTTAATAAAATTGGAGGGATTAAACAATATTTCCGGGAAGGTTTAACTGTCTTTATCAAACCCGATTTGGATTTACCTTTGGGTCACCCAGTTACCATTCAATCACAGATATTAGGTTACATAATAAGATCATGTCGAGATCTGGGTGCGAAAGAAGTTTATATCGGATTTAATCCCTTTGATGGAGTTTCATCCAAACAAGTATTTAAACTCTTAGGGCTTGACTATTATCTTCAAAAATCTGGGGGAACTCTATTAAGCCTTGAAGATGAAACTTATTCGAATATTACTATATCAGACCCGATTTACTTTAAAACTCTTCAGATACCAGATAAATTACTTCAAAGTGATATTTTTGTTTCTTTAGTCGCTCCACGTACTGATGTGTTTGGACAATTATCATTGGGTCTAAAGAATTATTTTGGATTATTGAATGATGAACAGAAACAACAACTTCTTCAATCGGGGAGCTTAATTGGGCTACTTGATTTTTTTAAAATTCGTCCACCGCAATTGACCATTTGGGATGCGTTATTTGTTGGAGAGGGTCAAGGACCATTTAATCAAAAAGCTATCCCCTATAATCTCATCCTTGCGTCAACTGATCTATTAGCAGGAGATAGTATTATGACTCATTTAATGGGGATTGACCCTTTTAAGGAAGAACTATTGAAAATAGCATCAAGTAACCAATTAGGAATAATCGATCCAAATCAAATTCCAATTCTCGGCGAAAAATTAGCAGCCCATCAGAAAATTATCCAAAAACCAGTAATTTCATCGAAAAATGTATCAGAATGGTTTGATGTAATTGAGGGTGAACCTTGTCCTGGTTGTCAAATTGGTTTAAGATACTTTCTAGATTTCCTTTTTCGGTTTATTGAAAAAGATATCAAAGAATTCGGAGGATTTACTTGCTTCATCGGGAAGCTACCCTCCGATTTAACTTATTCACTGAAAACTGGAGTAATTTTATTTGGCAATTGTGCAATATTTTCAAATTTAAATCTAAAATTCACTAGTAAAATCCAAAAAAGAGAATATTTTTTTAAATTTCCAGGATGTCCCCCACTTAATTTGCGTTCTATTGAGAACTTCTGCTTGGATTTTAAAGAATGGCTACCATCCCTTGAAATTATTGAAGAATTCATTCGGAAATGGACTATCGGTCGTCGCCTCCAAAGTTATAGACCTATTTCATTAAAAGAATGATAGGAGAATACTTATTGTGTCGAGTGAAAATTTAGTTATCTCATGGCTTCGCAGCGATTTTCTTGAAAATTGGAAACAAATTTTAAAGCTTAATAAAAAATTTAATAACCAAGAAGCTCAATCACTTGAAGAATGCAAATTAATTTTTCCTTTTATCCCTATTGAAGCCGACGGCTATTCTGTACATAATTTTACCGCGTTAATTTTAAAGTACCTATTCCCATTGAATTCAGATTTTTTAATTATCATTTTAAACAAAAATAACGATTCTATTCTCTGGGCAGGGTTTCAAAAGACTGAACAATTCTCATTCACGGAGCTCATTGAATTGGATAAACATCTAGAGGAACTAACCTCCTTCTTAAACTTGAAAAATAAGGAAGAAAAATTAAGTAATTTACAAAATTTGCTAAAAAAGAATGGGATATCATCAACCTTAAGTTTTTATCTCCTATTAAATAGTGAAGTTGTTTCTGATTTTAAAAAGATTTATGAAAATCATTCGAACTTATTGGAATTCTACTCACAAATTTGGAACTTGATGGCAAAATATTTCAAACAGCAAACACTCCAGTTTTACCCAGAACCGCTGTTTTTTAAATTCTTCAGAAGGTTAACCACAAAAAACTTCACCTTAAATGCTACAGAATTCGAAAATTTTTTAGGTAATTTGCTTCCAATCCAAAATTTGGTTATGACTTTTTTGGATCAAGAATACCCTTCTTGCATTGCGTTTATTACTAAACAAGATCGCTTACAAATTCAATTTATAGACCACAAGATCCTACAAAATTACTTAGCGGACTATGCAATAAATCAGGAGAAAGGATTGGAATATCTAAATAAACTTGTTAAAAATAAAATTCGCTTGCTAATTAAGAACGAGAAAGTTAGAGCCACTACCGCCATTACAATAACCGAGGATATTTGGGTGATACTTCAGGATATAATGACACATTACAGCTTTGAGTATTTGCTTGATAGGTTTTTTCAGATGAGTCAAATGGTGGAAGAAAAATGGACCATGGAACAAAAAATTGTATTATTCAAGCGTTGGGGAAAAGCATTTATGAGCTTTCAACTCAATCGATTAATCCCCACCCAAATTTCTACAATTTTAACCTCCATTTTAAGCTTTAATAATCCAGCACAAACTCGAACTGTTTGGTTTATTATCAATGATTCCTTTGAACTTCTTTATATATTAGGAATTAATTTTAAAGCTGGTCTATTTAATCGAATTTATATGATTTCGAACCCAAAAATTTTTGAATTGTTCAATTCAGAACCAGACAAGGCCTTGGGTGTCAGAAAAGCTCATTTCTATTTTGCGGAGAATGAAAATTGGATCGATCAAATTATAGTAATTACAGCCCAAGATTTAAATCTACTAATCGCTTTTGTGCCTCTTCTTACCTCTATTAAAGGATCTCTCAAATATCTTAAGATGATCGAAAACATTATCACCTATCGAATGTATTTTTATCCAAATAACTTCTTTGCTGATTTGATAAGTCGAAAAGGCGCAATTTATTTCTTTAAAAATATCATGTTCCCATTGGTTTTGAACAATGCTGATTTCAATAGGCAGAAATCGACTAACTAAGTCGAAACTCTTTCTTCTATTTCATCCAGTGGAATTCGATGCAAATCAAAACCAAGGGCTTCAGAATCGATTCCAAGACTGAGTCCTAGCAATTGAGGTAAAAAGAGCATTGGAAGTTCTATTGACTCATTATAAACCTCTTCAATTTTTAATTGGATGAGATCAAATTGAATTCCACAAAAAGGACATGGAGTTACAATACATTGAGCACCTGCAGCTTTGGCGCTAAGAAGCTTTTGACGTGCAAGGTCTATCGCGAGTTTTTCATTTACTACCAAGACCGGAGCTCCACAACACTTGAGTTTTTCCCTCCATTCAATACTTTTAGCCCCCGTTAATTCAACTAATTCATCCATCTTATGAGGTGCTTCTGGATTATCGAATTGTAAGATTTTTGAGGGGCGAAGAAGATGACATCCATAATGCACAGCCACCTTCAATCCATCCAATCTGTGTATTATTTTTTCTTTAAATTTAGCTTTGGCAAAATCACTATATAGTATTTCCGTGAATTGCTTTACTTCTCTTACACCGCGAACATTTAATCCTAAATTTTCCAAGACAGAATTTACTTCATCTCGTATTTTTTCGTTCGTCTTTAGTATATGATTTGCATCCTTTAATGTTTCATAACATCCATTACAGAGTGTTACAATATCTAGCCCTATATTTTCGCTTAATGCTAGGTTACGAGCCGCAATCGTGATCCAAGATGTAAAATTAAGCGAACGAATAGAACCAGGTGGACAACAACTTGCCCCCTCAATTGGAACTAATTCAATATCCAACTCTTTCGCAACTTTTCGTGCAGAAACATCATAGTTATTTGCTCTCGCTGGGATAGTACAACCTAAAAAATAAGCGTACTTCATTTTACGTCCTCCTTCGACTGTTTTTCCTCTTTTAGCAATTTACACAATCCAGTTCGCTTTAGAATTTCTTGTACAGCAGAAGAATCCACCACGGGAACCTCCGGCAGACCGAGGTCTTCCCGTTCTTCTTCTTGAAATTCCGTCATCTCCGCTGAAACCCCCAATTTATAAATATTTTTCGCCAACTGCTTTAATCCTCTTGGAATAATACGATTTTGAACTGCAATATTTTTTAACGCAAAGAAGACATTAGAAATTTCTACGCCTTGTGGGCATCGTTCATTACAGAGATAACAGGTAGCGCATAACCATAGGGTGCTCGTCTCTAAGACCTCTTTTTTCAACCCCAATAGAGTCATACGAATTACTTGATGTGGCATAAGCTCCAATGCACTCAGGACAGGACAACCAGCAGAACAAGTACCGCACTGATAGCAATATAAAATCGTCCGTCCTTCGTATGTATTGGCCACCGCATATTTAAATTCAGGATCTAATTCTGAACTTTTGATGGGTTTCTTAAATTCTATTTTAATATCTTTCATAAATCATCCTTCTTCCAAAAGGGTTTTCATAATTTCTGGAAAATTCCAAAATTCTTGGAAAGATAGGGCGCTATTTGGACAGCGTTCCTCACATTTTCTACAAGCAATACATAGTAGTGGATTATACTTAATTGTTCCAAATCCTAATGTGTCTTTTGGCAATTTAATCGATCTAGTTGGTTTTTTAACCGCTATTTTTTTTATTAATTGGATCAACATTCTTCGATTTTCTGGCAAATTTCCTAAATCTTCTTCTGTCATATCTAAAGTTGCAGGTAAGTCCCATTCAGTCGTTAGAATTACAGCAGACTCTGGGCAAATTTCCTGACAACTCGCACACGCCAAACATTTGTTGATATCCAATTCTATATCTCCGAATCCGACTAAATATTGCGGCTCTATAAGATCTGCATACTGTTCTTCTATACGTGGGAGTGACATCATCGCTAATTTTGTCAAGTCAAACCTAGACCGGGTCTTTGGGAGTTTCTCATCTAATTGAAGGCATCCACTCAGAATTACATTCGTTCGTTCTAGCTGAGTTTGGATCACCTCTTTAATTTTTGAATCTAATTCAATTTCCAGTAATTTGGAAAGACTATCACTCATAACATTTAATTCATTCGATATCTGTGGTATTCGCTCTAGTTTTATATCATCATATTTTTGGAGATTGATGTATGATTGAATTAATTTAACAAATGGAATGTAAATATCTCGAAAGTTTCTTTCAAAAACTGTAAGGGTTCGCGGTATTTCATATAAATAATAATCATTTTCCATGCCTTTCGTAGTTATAATTTTATCTTTTACCAGTTTCAATACATGTCGGACAACTATATTTTGTGGAATGTCACTTAATTCAGCTAAATCTCGTATATTTAAGGGACCTCTTTTTCGTAAAATCGATAATAATAAACCCCGCTCGAAATCTATTTTCGTTGCAGTTAAAATAAAATTATCGAGTTGCTGTTGTTTTGTTTCCTTCTCTGATCGTTCTATTAAATATGGTTCTTTTTCATGTACCATTTTTACCCGAAACATGGAATACAATTCAATAAGTGCTGCAATTTTATCTTGTTGCGCCTTATGATCTTCTAAAGACCCCATAGGTTTGATAGCTTTGTTTAATTTATTTAACGACTTACTCAGAGGTTGAATTTCCTCCTCATAGATTTTATCAGTTTCAGATCCAATTTTAAGAACTTTTTCAAGGATTACATCTGCAATTGATAGTATTGCATTTAATAATGAACGTGAAAGAATGGGTAACTTATCTAAATTCCTTTTTTGGTTCCATATCTCTTTATTAATAAACCTATAAAGTTTTGGATATTCTCTTATAATATCGTATTTTATTTCATGCTTCGATTCCCTTATTGAAATCTCTTTTCGGTCCAAGAGAGAAAAACAATTAGCCAACAATTCTTTTGAGTCAATTTTTGTTTTTTCTTCTATTTGTTCAATTGTCAGAGCTCCAAATGTTTTTAACGTCCAAATTATTGTTGCTCGAATTATTTCGGCTCGGATATTTCTCTTTAATAAGGTCTGAAACTTTAATAGAGAAATTTTATTGAGTTTAAATCCTCTTGTTATCATTGCAAAGGAAAATAAAGCTTTTTTATACTTCAATTTACTATTTAAACTTTTTATCCGTGCGGAAATTTCTTCAATATCTTCTTCTGTTATATTTGAGAGTATATCTAGAATTTCTTCAATTTCATTAACGAGAGTATCGAATTCATTAAGATGTTCCGATGATTCTATAGGCAATAATTTGTCCAAATTTTTATCGATTCTATTAAAATGAATTAATAAATACTGTAAGAGTTGATCAGTATCTTGATCTATTTCCTTCTTTATGGATTTGGGACCAGATATAAGTTGAATCTGATTTTTTAATAAATCTAATATTCGAGCTTGTTCTTTCTTTAACCCCTCATCTTTTAATTCAAACTTCTTAAAATCTTGATAAATTGGCTCAATAATACCCTTATTCTCAATTTTATCTATATTTAAATTATCTCTAAGATGCTCATGCATATCTTTCATAAAGGTTTGAAAAAAATTGGAAAGTACAGCTAAAAAGGGAAGGTATTTATTCTTTATTTCTGTAATTTCTTTCTTAATGTCCTCTTCAGATAACGTTATACGCTTTTCAATACCAGATAGTTTTAATAACATTTCATATAGTAAATTTCTTTTCCTCGGAACACTTTCTTGAACCAACTCTTTATACCTCATTTTCCAAATTTGTCTAACATCTTCAATCTTGCGGGAGAATGTCCTAATTTTTCATAAACACCTAATACATTTTGAATTGCTTCCACAAATTTATAAACATCTGCAGAAAATAATCCATACATTTTAATTCGTTCAGATTCCCAGCCTATTTCGGTTAATAACTCCTTCACAACCTCAATTATTACTTTAGTTTTAGAATTGCCCTCCAAATAATGACATTTTTCTTCTTCACAACCGAAAATCAATATTAAATCAGCTCCATATTCGAACGCTGTGAGAATGTCCAAAATCGAAAGCCTTCCTACACAAGGTAGCCGTATAAAACGAGTGGTTGCGGAGTATGATTCCCTCAACATTCCTGCAAAATCAATAGTTGCATAAGCACACTCTTCACATACAAAACCCAAAATAATTGGCTCGTCATGAGAGGGAGCGTCTGCCAGCAGACCTTTAATTTGGGCAAAAAATTGATCTCTTTGGAGCGACTCCAATTGAACTGCATTTGTTGGGCATAAGCTTACACATGTACCGCACCCTTGACATTGCTTTTGATCAATTACAGCAATGGTTTTCTCATCCTTCTCAATAAGAATGGGAATTTTGAAAGGACAAAGGCGAACACAGAGCTCACAACCGTTACATAATTCCTCATCGACAATTGAAATGGGGGTTTCTCGAATGAGGGTTTCACTTGGAAACTCCTTTACAATAGATACTGCTACTGAATGTGCATCAGCGATACATTCGGAAACTAATTTAGGTCCTGCAACAGAGCCACAAATATAGATTCCAACTTTATTCGTTTCAGTTAATTTCAATTTTGGATAATATTCCTGAATAAAGCCATTTTTTTTAATTTTCAAGTTTGTAATTTCGGATATTTCTGGAGGCATTTTACTAGGAAGCATTGCCGTAGAGAGAACTATAATATCACTTTCATAATTGATCTGACGAGCTAGTACCGTATCAATTATTTCTGTGACAAATTGCTTCGATTCAAATCCGATATTTCCAATTTTTCCCCTAATAAATTCAATACCCAATTCACGGGCTTCACGATATATTTCCTCATCCCAAAATGGAGTTCGAATATCAATGTAACTTATACAAATATTACAATCCGGATTTCGTTCTTTAATTTCTATTGCATGGCGAATAGCACTGGAACAGCAATATTTGCTACAATACTCTGCTTGCCTTATATCTCTCGACCCAACACATTGCACTACAAGTATCTTCTTTGCAACTTCTCTAGTACTAGGTCGAATAATTTTTCCTTGGGTAGGTCCCTCTGGATCTAACATTCTTGCCAATTGAAGTTGCGTGAGAATATCAGAAGTCCTCTCCATTTGATAAACACTTCTCTCATCGGGCTCATACAATTCATATCCTGTTGAAAACACAATGAATGAGCTTTGAATGATCTCTTCAATTTCATCCTGAGAGAGCTTTATTGCTTTTTCAGGACAAACTTCTTCACAGAGCTTACAATTAATTGGACATTTCGCTCGCGTAATCACAAGTGATTCTCCAAAAGGAGCCCCACACCCCTTATCTATTGCTTTAATTGTAGCTAAACCTTTATTTAATGGGTCATCTAAAATTGTTGGGCAAATTTCAATACATTTTTTACAATTATTGCAATTCTCATTAATGAAGGTGGGTGCTCTTAATGTATGAATTCTAAAATCCCCAACTCCACCTTCAATCCAATTTATTCTTGTATTTAATGCAAATTTGACATTTTTTCTATCTAAATTTTTTAAACAATCAAGGATAATCTCCTTCCCACTTATGTTAAAAGGAAAAATATTTTCTAATTGGATGAGGTGCCCCCCTAACCAAGGACTCTGCTCAACAACGAGCACATCAAATCCTAAGGTACATAGATCTACAGCAACATTTAATCCAGAAATTCCCCCTCCAATTACAGTGACATGTTTTGGAAAGGAAGCTTCTTTCCTTGAAATAATAATCGCTTGTTTTACTTTAGAGATTGCTCCTTGGATTAAACAAATTGCTTTATCAGTTGCTTTCTTTTTATTGGAATGAACCCATGCACACTGTTCCCTAATATTCACGATTTCAAAATTAGGGTTTAAATTCTTATCTTTCAATTTATTTTTAATAGGCATTTCTATTATCTGAGGCGTGCACGCAGCTAATATAAACCAATCAAAGATCTTTTTCTCAAATAATCCGATTAATTCGTCCAATCTCTCCTTAAAGCAGAGATTTTCATAATAAAATAACTCAGTAATATCAGTGTTTTCTTTAAAATGATCTTGAATTTTATTATAATCTAATTGATTTTCTAGAGTTTTTCCGCAACTGCATAGAACTATCGCAACTTTTATATCCTGTCCGCTCACGAGCCAGATTCTCCTCCATAAATTTGTTTTATTACATTAAATATAGCAGATTTCGCAAGTGTAACTGAGTTAGGAAAATCCGTTGGGGCAATTACAGTTCCACAAGTATATATTCCTTTCACTGATGTTAGAGTCTTATCTCCAATTTTTGAATCTATATATCCATCTTCATCAATTTCAATCCCAATCTTGTTAATTAATTCCGTTCCTTCATAATTAGGGATCAAAGCTGGAGTTAAAACAACCAAATCCACCAAAAGTTCAATGGAACGCTGTAACAACGTATCGATAGCTACAACTCTCAGCATCCCATCTGATTCTTGGAGGATTTCAGCTATACGTCCCCGAAGAAAATCAATCCCCAATTCACGGCATTCCCGATAATATCGTTCCAGAACACCAAAGGTTCGGATATCCATGTATATAATATGAATGTTAATGTTTGAATTTCGTTCGTCTTTAATAATTCGGGCATGCTTACAAGCATAAGAGCAGCAAATAGTCGAACAGTATTTTTTAAAAGTTTGATCTCGTGATCCAACGCATTGAATCATTACGAGGCTTTGAACCGGTTTTCCATCAGAAGGTCGAATCATTTTTCCTCCAGTTGGTCCATTAGGATCCAACATCTGGGCCAATTCTATCTGTGTGATGATGTTTTCATATATTCCATATTTCAAATTTAATAATGGAGTAGGATCAAATTCTTGATAACCCGTTGCCAAAATTATGGCATCTACATTCAATTCTAACTCTTTTATTTGTTCATTGAGATTGATTATACCCTCAAATGGACAAACTTCTTCACATTTTTTACAATTGGGTTCACAATTTTCGCGATCAACGATATAAATTTGCGGAATGCACATCTTCGCTGGCAAATAGATTGCCTTTCGTGGGGCCTCATTCCATTTATTGGGCGAAATTTCCACAGGACATACATCTTCACATTTTCCGCAGCGAGTACAATTGAAACTTACAAAACGCGGATGCTGGGTAATAGTTACTTTGAAATTTCCAACATTTCCTTCAATATTTTTTACTTCACAATTTGTAAGGAGGTTGATGCGCGGATGCTTTGCTATTCCTGCGCGATAGAAGCACTTTCTTATTCCTGGTTTTAGTGTTGTAGAAACCGTACAGAATGCGCAATCATCTGTTGGGAATACTTTGTAGAGTTTTTGAACATTCCCACCAGCAGATGCCTTTTTTTCAAGTAAATGGACATTAACTCCGCAATCAGCGAGTTCGATAGCTGCTTGTAGGCCTGCTATTCCGCCACCAATGACTACCACAGATTTATTAAGATTCATAAGGAAAAATCACCGGTTATTTTCTACTTTGTAAGCGTAATTTTAAAATTTTAGATTCTAATTCATATAATTCCTGTTGAATCTTACCAGTTTGATATTCAAATTCTTCATTCGTAATCGTAAGAGCCTTTTTCTTTTTAACTAAATTTGTTAAATCGTCTTGTTTTTTTCTTATTTCTCTTTTTATCTTATTAAAATCATCTCTATTTTGATTTATTATTTGTTTCCAATTATCTCTTTGAGACCCTTCCAATTTTTCTAGATATTTTTCCAACTTTTTCTTTGAGTTACTTTCCAATTTTTACATCACACTATTTTTTAATTAAGGGTCTCTCGTTGCGTTACGAGTGGTTCCTATAAGACTAAACTTTTTTCTTATAGGGCATTCCAAGACCCTTTCATTTTTTTTCAATTTCGTTTAATTCAACTACCTGATTACATACAGTGTTGATAATTTCGGCTAATTTAGATGCCTCTGCCGCCGAAACCTGAAATATTTGCACGCGTTTTTCACTTATACCCATGTTTTTTAACAACTCTTGGACAAATCTAACGCGTCTCTCACATGCAAAATTTCCTGTTTTATGCACACAATCACCTTGATGTCACCCTACACAAATAACGGCATCAGCCCCATCAACTAATCCTCGTAACATATGTGTAATATCGATTCTTCCGGTGCAAGGTACCCTTATAATTCGAATACTTGGATCGTACTGGATTTTTAGAACTCCTGCTAAATCGGCCGCAGCATAACCACACTGCATACATGCAATCATTAATATTTTAGGATTTTTTTCAGACATCTTATTACCTTCTATCTCCATTTTTTAAAATTTTATCAATCTGGGCAAGGATTTGCTCATTTCTCCACCATCGTAAATCTCGCGCTCCAATCGGGCATGAAGCTACACAAATACCACACCCTTGGCATTGAACATCGGTAGTCTGGGAAATTATTTTCAAAGGATTCACTTCAACCATCGAAATTGCCCCATAAGGACAGAGAGATTCACATAATCCACATCCAATACAGAGTTCTTCATCAACCTCCGCAGTAATTAATTCTAATTCTATTCCTTTTTGTTGAATTGCCACCATACTGGCACACCCCCGTGCCGCGGCAATTGAATCTGCAATATCTTTTGGAAACGAAGCGCATGTATAAATCCCAGGCACTCTTGTTTCCACAGGCCTGAACTTCAGGTGTAACTCCTCAATAAATCCGTCTTCAGAACGGGTTATTCCTAAAATTTCACTTAATTTTCCTAATCCAGTTGGCCCTTCTTGTCCAACAGAAAGGACAACATAATCTATTGGTAATGATAACATGGTTTGAGAAAAGGTATCAAAAACTTTCACTAAAAATTTATCCGATTGCTCATCTAATTCTACTTGAGGAGGATTTTTTCTATCCCAACGAATGAAATTTACACCCTTCTCTTGGATTCGTTTAAAATTTTCTTCCATATACCGTCCAAAGGCACGAAAATGCTCTTTAAATAAGACGTAAATGTTAGCTGAAGGATTTTTCTCCTTAATTACTTCTGAAAGCATAATTGAAACATTACAACATACACGGGAACAGTGTAAATTCCCTACCTCTCCAGGATACGCTCTTGAGCCAACACATTGAATAAAAGCTATATTATTTAAGTCACCTATTTCTCCTGCTTTTAGTTTCTCCTCAAACTCTAGTGAAGTGAGGATATTTTTGAATTTTCTATACCCATATTCCCCATCTTCTGGTTGATATACTTGTGTTCCTACCGCAACAATTATCGTTCCGACATCAATTTCCTTCAATTTTCCGCTATTGTTTAATGAGACAGTAAAATTTCCAATATATCCATCCAATTTCGCGATTTCTGTTGAGAAGTAAATTGTGATATTATCGTAGCTATTTAATTCATCCAACTTTTTCTGCAACAATTCTTCAGCTGATTCCCCTGATGGGAATAACTCATAGAGATGGTTCAATCGCCCACCAAGTTTCGATTCTTGCTCCACAATGACTACTTCAAGATTCTTTTTTGCCAGATCAATTGCTGCATTTATTCCTGAGATTCCTCCTCCTATAATAAGAACAGTGGGTTTAACCTCGATATCCATCACTGGCACTACATCTAACCCACAGACCCGGGCAACTCCTCCATAGATTAAATCCCTTGCCTTTACTGTTGCCTCATCTGGTTTGGATTGATGAACCATCGCACATTGTTCTCTTATATTAATAGGGCCAGTAAAGTAATACCGTGATAATCCTACCGATTCCACACAATCTCGAAACGTTTTTTCATGCATCACAGGTGTACAAGATGCCACAACAATCCGGTTTAAATTATGTTCATGAATTTTTTCTTTAATCAATTCTTGTCCCGGACTGGAACACATGAAAAGGTAATCTATGGAAAATTCGACATTCGGTTGTTTTGCGATCTCCTTGGTTACATTTTTAACATCCACTACGCTAGAGATGATTCCCCCACAATGACAGACAAAAACCCCAACGCGTGGTTTTTCTGTTGGACTAATATCTTTAATGATTTGCTTCTCCAAAAATTCTGTAGGAGGGTTTAAATCTGTTGTAGCTGCAGAGGCTACTGCTTTTGCTTCAATAATAGTATCAGCGCCATCGCGAGGCCCGTGTGAAACACCAACTACGTAAATCCCCGGCAATTTTGTTTCAAGGGACGCAATATTAGGGTGTGCCTCTTCAATGAAGTTATCTTCACCTCTGGATAATCCCAGCATGTCCATTATCTTTTTTGAAGACTCAGAGGGGACAAAAGCACAGTTGAGTACCACTAAGTCCACTTCATCAATGGTTTCTGGCTCATCAACTTCCGTATTTTCCATTTTTACCGTCAAATTCTTGGTTCGTGGATCCTCCTGGATTTCCGATACTCTACCTCTAATAAATTTGATTCCATACTGTTCCATCGTAGTTCTGTAATAATATTCGAATCTTTTCCCGGCGGCTCTAATATCGATATAGCAAATATAAATCTCCGCGTCTGGTTCATGCATGCGGAGAAATCGTGCATTCTTCATGGAAAACATGCAACAAACTTTATTGCAATATAAATGTCCGATTTGTTCATCACGAGCTCCCACACAATTAACAAACACCACTCGTTGAGGACGTTTTCCGTCGCTCGGGCGAATAATTTCCCCATCTATAGGTCCTGTGGGATGTGTGAATCGTTCAAAAGTTAAAGATGTGATAACATTTTCATAAACTCCATAACCATATTCTTGTTTTATGGAGGGGTCGAATTCATCAAACCCAGTAGCAAGAATAATTGATCCGACATGTAATTCTAACTTTTCTGGTTGCATATCATAATTAATTGCACCCACCGGACACTGCTTCTCGCATAATCTGCATTCAATGCAATGGTCCTTATTGATCGTCGTGACAAGCGGAATTTGCTGAGGGAAATCTAAATAAATTGCCGAACGTGTTCCTAATTTGATATCATAATCTGAATGCATTTCCACAGGACATGTTTGAATACATTTTTGACAGCCTGTGCATTTTGTCGCATCTACATAACGTGGCAATTTCGTAACTTTAACATTAAAATTTCCTTGAGTACCAGAGATTTCA
>JABXJU010000339.1 GCA_013375405.1 Candidatus Helarchaeota archaeon | reverse complement strand
GTCATCTTTGCAACACTATTATTATATAATTGAGAGTTATCAGTAATTTGAGCTCTTAGGTTAGCCCTATCGTACTCTATCTTGAAAACCTTTACCAGACCGTTTGAAGATCTGAATACCGGCGTGAAATATTTTAAGTTCTGGAATTGCCCGACGGTCCATTCAATCCCGTCTTCCACCATACCTTCTCCCAACGCAGGGTTATGTTCCTTCCAAAGATGCCCAGCATCGTCTTCCCACTGTCCTTGATACGGTCTTGTTCCCGGATACCATGGATCCGCCCAATTTAACCGCGCCCAAAAATAAAACATCGGTGTACCAGCATATGGATTTTGTTCTTTATTTGGATCCAAATATTCTGGATGCTCATCAAAATCGACAAAATATTCGCCCCAAGTTAGCATTTTCCAGAGCGTTGTATCGAGGAATTCACACTTTGCTTTAAAGGAAGTTTCATTCCACCGCTCTCCTATCTCAATCGCATATTTCGTATGCGGGAGTGTTTCGGATGCAATCCGGATCATCCATTGCCACTTACCTTCATCACCACCACCATTAGGATAGTAGTAGCTCCAACTTACCAAAACATATTCAGCATCCCACTCATTCTTTAGGATTTCAATGGATTCGAGCTCATCAGTCGCCATGAATTGCCGTCCTACCATTCCCATGGCGGTGTTATTCCATGTCCCATTGTCGGCAACAGATGTACATTCGCCTACTGTAGTGATCTGGTAGCCATAATCCCACCATGAGACAACAATGGAGGTAGAATATAAATTTGCTCGCATCCAAGCAAATGTTTCACGGAAATCATTTGACATCCCTGGTGAAATTTGGTAGGCTGCATTATATGTTCCATGAACGGATGTAAATAGAAGAAAGAAAAACATTAGTGAAAAAATGGCAACACTCACTTCTCTGGTTACAATAGAGGTCATCCTTTTCCTACGGCGGACGGTTACAAACTTTTTTCGCATTACCAGAGAAAAGGGTTTAATTAAACTCGCTAGGCCAAATGCTCCAATTAAACAGCATGCAGGAGCAAAGACCATTTGAAGACGACTCATGGTACTCGCAAAATACACTGTCGTAAGACCAAAGACGATGATAACCACATCTTCTTCATATAACCGCTTGAACAAAAAATATAATCCTAGGGGAAATAGAAATAATAAAAATTCATAATTATAATAAAATAAAGCCCACGAGGCGGAAGCATGCTCGGCAACAGATTGAATGACTTGACTTGATATCCAAGGGAATATTACTGTCAAATATCGCCCCCCATGTATCTGTATTATATCACCTCCAATTAGAGCGCTAACGAAGTTTTGTAGGGAACCAGTGATACTTGTTACAATGAGTAAAATTAAGACCCCAAAAAGTGAAATTCGAAGAATCCCACGCCAATGTTCTTTTATGTATCCATAGGTAGAGGTAGATTGAAAGCGACGGTAAAACTCAATGAGAAGTAATAATCCAATTACCCCATAATTGATGAGTGCCTCTCCTCCCAAAATATCAGACCAACCATCTCTGGGATTCATAACGGTTGTCAGCAGCGCAATGGTAAAGGAAACACCATAGGCTAAAAGAATTCTGGGAGAGTATTTTTTCAAAAGAACTAGAAAGAGAACAGATAATGGTAAAAGATCATAGATATAGGTGTAAGATCCCCAACTAGCAGATAAGAGTGATAACCCGAATCCTGCTAATACTGCATATGGAATTGATCCAGATTTCAGGGATTTGATGAAGAAATAGAAAAATACAATCATTCCAAAGAGACCTACTGCCTCATTGTCATAGAAGCCAGCTATAGTTCTTGATTGAAAACCTACACAAATTGTTAAGAAAAACGCAGCGAGCAAGCCAGTTTTTTTATTTCCAGCTAATTCTTTTCCTAGAAAATACATCACGATACAACTAAGTGCTCCCATAATGGCAGGAACAACTACACATGTATCATAAACTGATAGATTTAAGCCAAAAAATTGAAAGAGATAATAAAAAAAGGCACCTGTAAAGGGAGTACCCGGATATAAATAATCTCCCATAAATACTCCACCAGGATACCAAGACATAGTTTCAGTCCAATTAAAATAAGCTGCAAGCCCATTTTCAACGATATAACGAGTTGCTTTAAATTGTACATACGGATCTAAAGCGCGTAATTCTGAGGTATATTTTAGTATTGGAAAGAGTCTAAAAATTAGTGCCATTACAAAAATTAAAATAATTGAAGTATATAACAGTATATTTGCTTTCCCAATTTGCACAGTAGGCCGATGAAATATTTTCTTTAAATTCCAAATCAGCTTATCCTTAAAAGATGGCACTCAGCCTGCACATCCTAATCGAAACCCTAGGGTTAGTAAAAATCTTAACTTTATACAAATGGGCTCTTTTTCACATTAAAAACTTACGGTACGGTTGTTATCGTTCATTTGTTTATAAACAGAAGAGCTATTTTTATTTTTCATTTTATTTTAATAATCCGAATTTCATTATAATCGACAATTACTCGAATATATAAATTCTTTAATACATTATCTAAATCTATATCACGCGTATCTACTCGTAGGAATCCCCTTGGAAGATTAGCTAGCTTAGATCTGGTCGCAATCACAATTATATTTTCTTTACCAACCTGTCGAATTACTTGAGGACTGATTTGAAGATTACCCCTCCCCAGAATAATACCTTGGTTTCCAATAGGAGAGACAATAATTTTCGCTTTTTTACCCGAAATAATTCGTGAAATTTGAGCTTCATTAACATCTTTCGCAATCAATTTTTTGTTAAAGCAAATATCTACTCCTAATAACGTTTTTTCAAATTCCAAAATCTCAGCAATTACTCGGACTGTGGTTCCAGGTCCTAGAATATAATAGACATCGGACTCCATGCGTTCAACAACATAATTTGCAATCATTAATTGATTATCATGTTCGTCTATAGTTAAAGGGCTAACCATCTTTCCCCCTTGGAGAAGATAAGGTTCATAGGGAACCAGTAAATACCCTTTTAATTCAACATCTAGTTGATTATTCCGAAAAGCTTCCTCATTAACATCGATCACTTCTGCTTCTCGAATGGGAA
>JABXJU010000338.1 GCA_013375405.1 Candidatus Helarchaeota archaeon | reverse complement strand
GATTTATTGCATTTTTTAGCAATTTATCTCGTCTCTTATCCCAATTAAGATTGTTCCCATAACTTTCATTTCTTAGGTGTTCCCAGCAAGCTATTTCTTTTTTCTCTCTATTTTTTCGTTCAATTTGTCGTTTTAAAGCATTTTTTTGTTGTTGTTCTCTTCTTTTATCCCAATCTGGGTTATTTTTTTGTTGTTGTTCTCTTCTTTTATCCCGATCTCGGTTATTTTTTTGTTGTTGTTCTCTTCTTTTATCCCGATCTAGGTTATCTTTTTGATTCTTTTTCCTCCTTTGTTCCCATAATTCTTGAGCTTTCTTTTTATTAAAATTTTGCTCTATTTTTCGCTTTAAAGCAATATTTTGCTTCCTATTTCTTCTTTCCTCCCAGCTAATATTATTCTGGAATTTAATTTTCTTTTTATCAAGATTATTCCTATTAATGTGCCTTCTTTTTTGATTCCAAATTTTATCTTCTTTCTTACTTCTGTTTATTTGTTCAATCTTTGTGTTTAAAGCTTTTTTTTGATATTCCTCTCTCTTTTTTTCCCAACTTGGGTTATTACTGAATTTATGATTATTTTTATGGGGATTTGATGATTGTTTTATTTTACGATTTTTCAATGTATCCCAAATCTTCATTCTTTCTTCTTCAAGTAACTTATCCATTTTGTGTTTTTTTTCCCTCTCCTCTCTAAGTTGTTCCTCCAAACACTTCCAAATGCGGTATTCTTTCTCAATGATATCGGCGTTTAAATGGTATGGAAATAAACGTTCTCGAGGATTTTCTATATTCATTATAATTTTTCTTAATCGAATTAAACTCTATTCTATTATTGTGTCAGCTTCTTCGGTAGAGGGGACAGGTTTATCAGTTTGAAGTTGTGCATCAACTATTGCTTTAAGTCTTTCTTCTAGCATCTTTGGGATAGGAACTGGTACAATTTTAGTTCTAAGAAGACTAGAACCTTCAACACTATATGAATATTTACCTGAATAAGATGCATTCACTGAAGCAGAAAAACACATCCAACCAGCTCTTGCTTTTACTGAAACTTTTCTTAGATGAGATCTAGTCATGGTGATTGCCATCTTTACTTCAATGATTGAATCAACAAATTGATAAAAGGTCGGAATAAATCCAGCTGCTATCAATGATAATTTTTCTGTTGTCTCTTCGCCCTCACCAAAGTCAATTCCGGGGCCTTCCCTTTCTATTTTGGGTAGTTCGACCCAAGCTTTCTCACGATCGCCCATAATTTTTGCGATTTCAATACTCACTAAATCCAGTTTATGTTGACCTTCAGCAATTGCAGATGCCAATTGCATTACCATCTCATCAAATGGGACATTTAAAAGGTCTTGTCCTACCATACTCACATTAAAAACCTCCTTTATTTTTTTAATTTAAGATAAAATTGAAAAATGAGGACATAGAAATATTAGATTATGTCTCATCTTTTCTTTCTTATTTTTTTTTTTTTAATTTTGGAATAGCACTAATTGAAAACTGAACAGTACTTAATTGTTCTGGTGTGAGTTCTTCCGCTTTGGGGAGCCAAAACGTCACTCTTTCTTTTTCATCTACTCCAATTCCAGATTTTAGAGTTAAATCTAATCTATGAATCCTATAATCAACTGGAGATTCTTCAGGGGTTTTTCCCTTTTTTCTCATCGTTTCAATAGCATCAACAAATGAACCTGCCAACTCTGTGGGCGTCACTATCGGACGTTTCATCTGAGCTTTAATACCTTTATATTTGTCAGACATTACAGTATATTGTGACGTCATTTCGCGTAAACTTGCTTTTACTGATCCTAATTCTTTACCTTTTTGATCCTTTTCGGCTAAAGCGGCTTTAAATTTATCTTGAAATTCTACAACTTTCTGATCCTTTTCAATTAATTTTTTCTTATTTTGTTCAAATTCACGCTGAATGCTTGTTAATTGTTTTTGAACTGATTCTAATTCTTTACCTTTTTGATCCTTTTCGGCTAAAGCGGCTTTAAATTTATCTTGAAATTCCGCTACTTTCTCATCCCTTTCAGCTATTATCGTCTTGGTTTTATCTAATTCACTTCGGATATTTGCTAATTCCTTTTCGACCCTTTCTAATTTCTCGGTTCTATCCTTAAGTTCCTTTTCAATATCACTTATATCCCTCGAAATATAATATTCACCTTAATTATTCATTTAATTGTGTAAATATATATTATGATTCTGTTGAAATAACAATATTAACTGAGTTCCCAAGGAAAGTACTGGTGTTTGCTTCTGGATCTTGTTTAATCACGTTGCCTGGTTGTTCATCGCTTTTTTCTTCAGATACAGTACCCAAAGCAAGTCCAGCTTCGTTAAGTGCTCGTTCTGCCTCGTCTTGACTTTTCCCTATAAGATTAGGAACGATAATTGTCGTCGTCGCTGCTACAGGTGGAGGAACAGGGACTATTTTAAATGACACTTCACTTGTTCCTTGGTAATCAAAATTATAAGTATTTTTATAAGTCGCATTATAGGGACAAAGAAAAAGTATAAGCCTTGATTCCTTCGTTGTTTCTTCTATTTCTGAGTGTGCTGTTATTGATATTTTGAGATTGGCTGTTACCTCCGGTATATGATACCATGTAGCTTGTACGCCAGCAGATCTTAAATCATCATCTTTAAGTATGGTTTCTTGTAATGCTAGGGATTGTCTATCAAGAAGCTTCTGTGCTTCAGCTACTCCTTTTGCAATTTGTAAGATAAAATCTTCAAACGGAAGTTCTTCTTCTAAGAATAGAAGTTCCTCTTCTGGAGTTATTGAAGGTGATTCTGACATCGCTATTAACATTTAAAATTATGCTACTTTAGTATATAAATCTTTACATTTTCGTGAAAAAATGATTAAATGTCATTTTTTTTTATGCATAAATAACAACTTCCTCATCTAAAAACCATTGTTTTGTTCAATATTGTACATGTTTCTTTCAACCAATTTAGGATTTGCAACTGTTTGATGCCCAAAATATTGCAAATTTTATACTAGACTTCTAATAATAGCATATTAAAATTTAAGGTAAATATCTTCGGATTTTAATTCGTTGACATGAAGCTATAGAGATTATTGAATTTATAAAAT
>JABXJU010000337.1 GCA_013375405.1 Candidatus Helarchaeota archaeon | reverse complement strand
ATACCTGCAGCCCTATTGAAGATACATATGGCCATAACAACGCCCGTTCTTTGGATAACATTTTCTCTGACGTTAACGTTGGCTCTCCTAGGCTTGATCGGTGGTATTTTACTCATTAGAGATAAAACTGCGGGTGCTATTCTCGCTGTTATTGCTGGGACAGTGTGTTTCATTCTAACTTGGGTTTTTGTTCTTTTTCCGATTGGAGCAACCGCATCTATCTATTTTATAGATATTGCCCTCCTCATTGCCGGCGGAACCACTGGTCTCATAATTGGCCCCGAAACTTAACCATTTTTTACTAAATGCTATTAAAATCTTAATTCTCTGATTTTGCTCCTTTTAATAAAAAAAAACTTATTTTGTAAATATGATTTACTCTATATTTTACTATATATTCTACTTCACTAAATATTCTCTTTTTCTTTGAACAAATAGACTTTTATAATAAAACACCTAAGAATCAAATACTCATTAATTGGAGGTAAAACTATGACAAAAGGTGGACGAATCGCTGGTGGCGTTTTAGCCATTGTTGGCGGAGCTTTACTATTAATCGCTGCATTCACGGTATTTGCAATTATTGCTGCCGCGAAACTAGCAGGATTCGATCAAGAAGCAATGCTATTTACAATTCAAATGATTGTAACATTGATGTGCGGTGTTTTGGCTCTAGTTGGAGGAATTCTAGCTGTAGTCGATAAATCTGTTGGTGGTATACTCGCTCTTGTTGGCGGGGCATTGGCGACAGTCGGAATGTTCATTCCTATAGGGTCTCTTGGAATTCTACCCATAAATTTTGCAATATCGTTCATTTTCGTTGATCCCTTTCTTGCACTAGCCGGTGGAATTACTGCAGTCGCAGTTGGTTCTGAATTGTAATAATTTTCCCTTTTTTTTTATTTTAAATAAATAAGAGCATTACACTTTTCCTTTATCTATAATTGATATATTCCTCATAGTTCTCATAGAAAAGGAAAAATTGGATCCATCCAGATTGAAAAAATTTATCATATTTGCCAAAAAAAATCAGGGTGAACTATTTTCTTTATCCAAACGGTTTTAATTAATTACCCAACGCAACCTTTCGAATGCTTTTTTATCCACCCAAATCATTTTTGTCTCGTTAAATCATTTTTACCTATAGTTATAAATGATGGATGAAATATAAAGAGTGATAGTTAGCAGTAATATTTATGAAAGATTAGGTAATTGAGAGTAAAATTACATGAAAAAGAATAAAATACAATATCATCCCACTATTCCTGAGCACCGTATCAAGGCCCTTCTCGAAGAATATGATTCGGAGAAGGATGATTGCCCTTTCTATGTAGAAGATGAACGGCATTTCTGCCTTCTTGATTATCATACTGTGCATTTGGAGAATTGCCACGGGCATTGTTTTCATAAAGGATTCTGCTGCGAAATAATTAATGATTTACTTTTTCATAATTTTGCATCTAATTCGAATGTCGAATCAGAATCAACCCCAAATAAGTAAGGTTTTCATAATTTTTATAATTAAAGATTTTTCCATGATACTTATGGATTTAAAGATAATTTATTTCAATACAAATGCTAATCCGAGGTGTTTTTCTTTATGACAAAGGGAATGCCGAAAGATGAATTGACATACGAAATTCTCGATTTTTTAAAAAAAAGAGAGGAATTGGTACTGTGCACATGTAATAACAATATACCTCGTGCAACGCCAATGGACTTTTATCACGAACGAGATACTTTTAATATTTATGTTGGGCTTTCTCCAGGGCGAAAAGTAGCAAACATTGAAGAAAATCCAAACATTAGCATTGGGATTTATACACCAATGAAAGAGGGAAAAGTACAAGGAATGCAAATAACAGCTTCTGGAAAAGACCACGTCATTCTTTTAAGGGAAGGTGAGAATGAGTTCGAGCATGCCCAAAAAATTGTTCGTGGAAAACGAAAATTAATATTAAAGGTTATCCCTGAAAAAATTGAACTCTTAGATTATGATTTTGCTAAAAAGGGGTATGCTATATTGCAACGTTTAGAATTTTAGGAGCATCCTATATAGATACAATAAACACAAAATCGAAAGAGGGGAGAAAACTATGGTTAAAATCGGGTTTTTAAATTTTAGTACCGATATTTTCGAGAGATTAATAGATATAGCAGCTGAGAATCAGATAACAGAAACTCAAATAAAAACGTCTATCTTAGAAATAACACACTATACAAATGAACTTTTTAAAATTCCTAACGATTCTGACCAATATGAGGTAAATGTGATTGATTATGAAGTATTCGAAGAACTTTATAAAAGCATCCATAAGGATACTACCGCTAAAATAATACCGATGTTTCGAGTAGCAGGAGCAATTAATCTGAAAGATCCTGATGTCCCTGGTTATGTTGCATTTTCACTCCCAAAAGAGTTTATAGAAAATATTAACAAAGGTTTCACTCTCACAGAATTTTTAATCAATGCAGCCCATGAGCGATTTGAGAGATTTTTATTAAAGGAAACATTAATTTCTAAAATTTACGAATATGCAAGAGACGATTATCATGGTAAATATACATTAAATAAAGAAAAAAATGTATCAGCTTTTATACTTTATACCTTAAATAAAGATCTCATTCCATTGCACGAAACCATTACATATGCAATTAATTATTTAGTTGAAGATTTCATCGAGGCAAATTACATAATTTTTAATCAAGTACAACTACCCTTATTAGAATTAGAATATAATAATCAAGAAAAAATCGTGACTGAGATGTTTATAAAAACTCAATTTAAAGGAGCACACATAAATAAAGTAGGAAAAGAAGTAGCATACAAACGATTTAATGCGGGAATGTATATTCTTCGTATTGCCACTGAAAAATTTCAAGAGGTGTGCAATGACTTCTTGACGTTATACCCTAAAGTGAAAGCGAATCTGAAAGCGGAAACAAGTGATCTAACTCGTTTTATTGGAGCCACTATTCAACAAGTCTTAGAAAAACATGGACTTTCTAATCTATTAGCTCTTTATGATCAAGAATATGCAAAATTATAATTATCTATTAAAACGCACTCTTATCAATAATAAAGAAAGGAAATATCGGCTTTATTAAGTGAATCGCGTCATCGAATACGGCTGTATCTTGAGTATTCGCCATAAGGTTTTTGGAAAACTGCG
>JABXJU010000336.1 GCA_013375405.1 Candidatus Helarchaeota archaeon | reverse complement strand
ACGCTGTCAAGCCACCTTTACAATTTCATTAAAAGATTTTTTGTCAAATTTTTTATTTTTATAGTGTAAGTCATTTCAGAAAACAAAAAAATTTAAGTGTTAAATGATATAAGATATATTTTATAAAACTATTACTGAGCTTCGGACAGATAAAGCAAGGTAATATAAGTTGAATTTCTATTCTCATCTCATCGGAGGGATGTATAAATTGAGATGGGATGGATGTAAATGGAAACCAAAGCTTAGTCGACAAGAGTTGGAACGACGGAGACTTTCAGCAGCAGAGGATTTACAGGTGGGGATGTCACAATCAGATGTTGCGCGGAAATATGATGTGAATCCTTCATCTGTTTGCAGGTGGAACAAGGCACTTAAAGAAAAAGGAATGGATGGGGTAAAAAGGAGGAAAGCTCCAGGTGCGAAATCGAAGCTTTCAGAAGAACAACAGTATGAGCTTCGAGAGATTATCCTCAAGGGTGCAGCAGCATATGGATATAAGACGGATCTGTGGACATTACGGCGTATCGCAGACGTGATACAGAAGGAGTTCAAAGTCACCTACCATTTCCGTTCTCTAAGCGATGTGCTTCATCGCATGGGTCTTAGTCCTCAGAAACCTATGAGAAGGGCTGCAGAGCGTAGCCAAGAAGCAGTTCAACAATGGCTTGAAGGACAATGGAAGGAAGATCAAAAAAACTGATACGGGGTGGTACCATCATGGGTTTTTTAGATGAATCTGGTTTTTGTTCTACTCCTTTTGTTGCTCGAACATGGGCACTCCTCGGTAGAACACCCGTGGTAGTTCACCCCTTCAACTGGGATCATGTAAGTGCAATCAGTGTCATTACCACTACAGGAAAATTATTTTTCCGTCTTCATCCGAATAAATCAATAACTGGTGACAAGATAGTGACCTTTCTCCGACACTTTCTGCGTCAAGTCAGAGGAAACATCATCTTGTACTGGGATGGGATACCGCCTCATAGATCAAAAAAGGTAAAAGATTTCCTCGCTCAGCATCCTCGACTTCAAATCCGTCGATTACCACCGTATTGTCCTGATTTAAACCCGGATGAAGGCGTTTGGGATTATGTAAAAACACGTGAATTGCCTAATCTCACTGTGAACGACATCTCGGAATTGGCTCGAAATGTAAGAGGAGCACTTCGAAAGGTGCAACGGCGATCAAAGCTCGTTAAATCTTTCCTTTTTGAATCAGAATTGCCCTGGGAACCTGATAGCAATCAAGTTATTGCACAATCATCATGAAGCTCAGTAATACTGAAACTCCTGATTAAGCTATTTATATATGCCGTATTAAAATACTATTTTTTTATTGCTTCAACAACCATACCTCTAGGTACGATATATCCTTTTATTGGAAGCCAGTAACTTTTGTAATAATTAATGGCAACATCAACGAATCCAGATTCTTTTAATAATTTCTTCATTTCTTCTCCACTATACAATTTTAAGTTCATTTTTTTTATATGTTTAGTATGATCAATTCCATCATCCTTATTATATGCCATTTCTATGACTAATCTGCCCCCAGGCCTTAGTACTCTAAATATCTCTTTAAGACATCTCTCCGGCTCAGACCAGAAAAAAAATGTCTCAATTGCTGCAACAATGGAAAACTCATTATCATCCCATGGCAAAGATGATGCATAACCTTGTTTAAATTCAGCTTTTCCCGATTCAACAAGTTTTTTATTAATATAATTTGCTAATTCAACCATATCTTCAGAGTAGTCTAAACCAGCTATTCTTGAAACATGAGATACATATTTTTTTATAAATAATCCTGAACCAAATCCTATTTCAAGATATTTATCATCATGTTTAAGATTAAGTGCCTTTGCAGCATTTTTATAGAAATCTTTGTGCCCCCTAGCCATGCCTTTTGCCAGTATTTTTCCAAAAAAACCTGTGGGTTTTGCAAATTGTGACATATTGTTATTTCACAATAGATTATAATTTATTAAATATTATCAGAATCATGATTGATAATATCACGCCCACATCGGGATTCGAGCCCCTAAATTACTAGTATTTTTTTATATTTTCTATCTATTAATTCTGCATTGTTTTTTTTATTCTATGAATCATTGAAAATATCCAAGATATTTTGAGGTTTTTACAGTTAGAAGACTATCCTTTATATCTAAGGGCCTCCGCAGGAGGAATTTTCGATGCTTTTCCAGATGCTGGAATAATGCATAACAAGGTAAATATGAATGCTATCAAAAACACAATGATGAGGGGCTGCCAGTTTATCAAGAAATCAAAACCCGTTTCCTTAAATTCGTCTCTCCACATGATATAACCTGTAAATATTCCTAATAATGTTCCAATGACGATGCCAAGAATGGAAATAAATGATGTTTCAATTAAGAAGGATGATAGAACCATTCTTCTCTTGAATCCTATGGCTCTCATCATTCCTATCTCCTGTCTTCTTTCATGAACCGAGCGTATCGTGATAATTCCAAGGCCAGCTATTCCAATGATTAAACCAAGACCCATAAAAGCATCAAACAGGTTAAAAAACTGATTCATTGCTTTTATACTTTCCAAAACCATGGTTCTGACGGCGATAGCCTGCATTCCATTTTTCAGGAAGTTACTCTCAATTTCCTTTGCCATATCATCCACATCTTCTCCTTCTTTAATATTAAATAAGAAATAGGTGGATGATGTGAAGCCAAATTCTTCCCTTACATATTCTTCATAGCTGAAAATCGCTTGAATGAACGTTGTGTCTATTATCCCGATTATTTTCTTGCTGACCGTAATATCATCTTTATCCTTCAGTTCTATTGTTTCTCCAACATCGGTGGAGAAAAAGGCTGCTGATGGACCATATTCATTTCCTAAAATAGATGCATCGATGATCACGAGGCTCCTATCTTCTCTTATTGCATTCCAAGCCGCTTCTCCATTTTCATATTCTTCCAGTAATTTTGAAAATTCAAATTCATTTTCTTCAATAAATTTATCACTTACACCTAGCATACTATAATATGCTCTTTCCCCAAAAAAAGTGGTGATATTTAAAGTAACAATTCCAGATAATGGAGCAGCGATTTTTTCCATCTTTTGATTCAATCCAGTTTCATTAAGCTCCTCTTCAATATCATCTATCGGGGAGTTCATATTACAGAATGCAACTATTTCATAGCCTCCAGAT
>JABXJU010000335.1 GCA_013375405.1 Candidatus Helarchaeota archaeon | reverse complement strand
GAGTGTTCATTCCGAACACTGCATCGGGAGCGTCGTTTAAATTGTCATATACGTATTGAATCACTCTTTTTACGATATCTTTGGGCCGGCCTCTTCCAAAAACTTCCTGAGCTCTTTCTGGCGTTGCTGAGCTTGCAGTTCCCCCGGCCATTCCAATCGTGGAAATTAACCCCAACGCACCTGCCTTTGCCACGGCAATACTAAGTTCGGTCGTGCTATAGGGTCCCATTCCTGCTTGAATTATAGGATATTTCGTCCCAATCATCTCTTGAAATTTTGTATATATCACATTTACCTCTCCGTTGGATATTGGGATATTGAGTCCCAATAACCTCTTGAAATTTTGAATATATCAAATTTGCTCTATTTCGGATTATGAATTTTGAGATATTTACTTTTTTGGGAGGTGGAGCGGATATCCACCGTATTTGCGGCACGTGTCCACCATTACTTGAAAATTCTCTGGTCGAATCCCATAATGGATACTATTTCCAGAGCTCATAATGTAACCGCCTCCAGGACCTGCGTCACGAATTGCGTCTAATACTTCTTTTTGAATTCGAGAGTCAGGTCCAAAGGTTAGGGTATTGCAATCGATGTTGCCCAAGATGCAAATTTGATCGCCCCAGGAATCCTTCGCCTCAGAGAGCCGCCATCCTGCGGTCGGCTCCCATGGGTGAATTCCGTCGATCCCCGCCTCCACCCACCCAGGTAATAATAGGTGTGTATCGCCATCGGAGTGCAGGAGGGCTTTTGTGCCGCGCTTGTGAATAGTATTGATGATGGATTTATAACGGGGGAAGATATATTGCTTGAAATGTTTCACGCTCATCATGGGACCGTTTTTGTAAGCGGAATCGTCCCCAAAAATCAACACTTCAACCCCACGTTCGTCGATGAGAAACTTGGCCAGTTCCGCGAGAAATCTCTTCTGTAAGTCCATGATGCGCCGGATGAAACTGGGGTCGTCATACAACAAATAAAAGAATTTCTCCATCCCCACCGCTTCATAAAGCGTTTCCATCATTCCTCCCAAGCATGGAATCAAAAACATACCCTTCTTTTCTGCAATTTTAGCACCTACATCAAAGACGTTAATGCGAAGCGGGTCCAGCGGGTTCGGAAAGCCCCACTCATCAAGGGCTTCATGGCTGGTGAGCGTACCGCCGTCGTACCAGCCAATCCCATCTCTGGACACCTTGTTGACCCGCCCATACTCGTCCCGATACTTCTCGAGTGACAGCAGGTCAAACCGGGAGGCGATCGCGGAGAGAAAGACGGAGCAGGCATCTATATCAAAACGTGCTGCATTTTTAACAATCCCATTATTAAGTAATTTAGCGATTCCCATCCCAAGCCTCCGGAGGAGTAATTCCCGCTTTCTCTTCCCGAACAGGTGCCAAATCCCTTTCAATAGCATATTTTGGATTGGCAACCTTGCGTGGCTTTGAATATGACCTAAAATTTTCGCTCCATATGCCGTGACTCTATTTGAAGCATCCACAATCAACTCGAACATCGGGATGCGATCCGGCTCTTCTCGGGCAATCGCGGTCAGAATGCGTTCGCGTTTTGTCATCATGGTTGTTCACTTTGAAACTTTTACCTTACCACCTTTTATCAATTTCTGTCTTATAAAATATGGAATTGGTCACTTTCCTTCCTCAACTAAAAGGCGTCCAATTTGTATAGCTTTGAAAGCATCTTCAGCGTAAGCATCCGCCTTTACTTTTTTCGCATATTCTTCTGTAACCGGAGCACCGCCTACCATCACTTTTACTTTATTGCGAAGACCTTCTGCCTCTAATTTAACAATAACCTTACGAAAATAGGGCATCGTTGTTGAAATCAAGGCGGACATGCAGAGTAGATCTGCGTTTCTAGTTTTAATTTCTTGTATGAATCGCTCTACTGAAACTTCAGTTCCTAAATCAAATACCTTAAACCCTGCACCTTCCATAAAATATTTTACTAGATTCTTACCAATATCGTGAATATCACCTTTAACAGTGCCGAGAACCACCACAATTTCCTTCACTGAACTCACTTCTCGTTTGCGGCGCGCTTCAATTTCAGGTTTAAGGATTTTTAAAGCATATTCCATTGCCCGGGCTGCGATTAGAATTTCAGGAATGAAAAACTCCTGCTTTTCAAATTTCTTTCCAACAACCTCCATGGCGGGAATTACACAGTTTTCCAGAGTATGAATAGGATTTATTTCTAATTTGATGGATTTTCGGGCTAATTGTTCAGCTAATTCCTCATCTCCGTTAATAATAGCTCCGGATAATTCTTTAAAAAGGTCATTCTTGCTCAAATACTTAACTCCTAGCCAATTATTATTGTATAAGGAAATGGAGAATGGCGAATAATTATACTTTTTAGACGATTAACAAAAATCTTTCTAATGCGTTTTTCAATTGACTTATAAAATTAGGTAACAGTTTTTCAACTTCTATCGTTTCCTGAGGTAATATACTAGAGCAAGTCCCCCGATAATGATAATAATTCCCCATAAAACAAAGAGAATAAGCCATAATTCGTCGTATTTGGGTGTGGTGAAGGTCGTGACAAAACTAAAGAAAATCGTAACAAGTAAGAGAGCTAAAAAAGCGAAACAAAAATAAAACTGAAAGGGCATGGGCTTGTCCGAATAATTCGGACGTATGGATCTAATTATTATTTTGTTATTCAACGTGAATCATTCCAAAGGAAAAATGGAAAAAAATTCGTCTAATGAGTTTTTTTTAAAATTCTTATTATGTCTTCGAATAATCCTCCCTTTTTTTCTCTTAAAATCTAGTACTTTATATATCTCTTGAACGAAGTCAGATTCATCTACTAAAATTTTTGATTTGTTTCATTGTAGAAGGGAATAATATGCGGAAAATTTTGAGAGTTCTTGCGTTAATATGTATGCTTTCGCTTTTGCTGATGGGGCTTTTTCATGTAAATCAACCCGAAGGGGTGATATCGTTACATGAATCGAGCAAGGAGCTTCAGATCAAGGCAGATCTACCTTTCAACATTACTACAAATGCGGATTTTGACTTGTACGATTCCGGCGGAAACGGACAGCCAAGCACTCCGTGGATACTCGAAAATTATGTTATCAATGCTAGCGGCTTAGGTGTACATGGGATCTTGATTAATAACACTGACGCGTACTTCATCCTCCGCAACTGTAACGTGACC
>JABXJU010000071.1 GCA_013375405.1 Candidatus Helarchaeota archaeon | reverse complement strand
AGCAGGAACGAATAACTGGAAAAAAACTTTAAAAGTTCAAACTGGGAAAAAAAAAACAGATAATATAAGGTGGATAGTCAAAGTATAGATAACAATAGAAATGATGGTAGTTGTAGGATTATAAAAATGACAATAAGTAAATCGTTGGTTATTGAAAAGAAATATAAGGATAATGAATTCATCGAGTTGATGCGAGACGTTATTGCTGAATCGATTGAATCAAATGCATACTACAAGGAATTGGTGAAGAGAAGGGACTTTCATCTAGAGGATTTAAATTCGATCGATGAATTAGAAACAATTCCATATATTTTAACACCCTTTTATAAACAGAGTGCAAATTTTTATAACGAGTTGTTGAAAATTCCAGCAAGCTCACCAGAATTTAAGTATTGGAATGTCTCCTCATGCACAACTGGTGATCCTTCTCTTGTTGGGATTAATAATAGTGACGTTGATTTCCTATTTGAGATGGCTAAAAAATGTTTTTTAGATTTCATTCCGCGAGATTGGGATAGAGCATTCATCTCACTTTTTTCCCCAAGTATCTACATATTGAATCGAATTGTAATGAGATATACCAAGGTAAGACCTGCGCGGTCATATTCTAGTAATTTTTATGAAGTAAATAAAACTATGGCTAAGATGAAATTTCTCATTAAATTTTCATTTTTAAGGGCATTAAAAGCCATAATACTTACGAGAAGCTTGGTAGGGGCATTCGTTATCAACTCAAAATTTGTTTTTAAGACTTTTAATAAGAATTTAGAAAAGCCAGAGGATGAACGAATGTATTTAGCATTAGGCGGCAGTGCCGAACTGGTAAAGAATTTTATTGCTATTATGAAGAAAAAGAATATTACATATAATTTGGGAAAGGAATTTGATGTAGTTGTTGGTGGAGGGGGATGGGATGGACATAAAGCTCAAATGAAATATGATCCAATTGATAAATCAGAATTTGTTTCAGAAATTATTGATGCATTTGGCACCGAGGAGAGTAAAATCATCGATATTTATGGTTTTACCGAAACCCCGATAATTTTTGGGAGTCACTGGTCAAGTAAGCACAACGATTTTATAATGCACTGCCCACCTTATGCAAGAATCATAGTTAGAGATAGGGATAAACTAGAACCTGTAAATGTGGGAGAAACTGGATTCCTTGAAGTTGTAACTCCTTTCGGGGCAAATACATCAATTAATCATGCGATCCTTGTTGATGATTTAGTTGAATTAATCTCGAAAAATAAATGTTCTGAATGTGGGTATGAAGGGGCCACATTCCGAATTAAGGGACGGATCAAAGACAAAGAAGGAATTGGTTGTTCCTCTGTTGTCGAGTGGCTTTAGGAACAAAGATTTATAAATGTTTTACGAAAGAGAGAGTTTTATGTTCAAAATAGTGGATATTATAAGCGGTTATAAATTCGAAAAAAGAATTAATAGATATACTGGACTTGTTAGTAAGGGAAAAACAAGCGAGAAAGTCTTTATAGCGAATACTGGAAGGTTAGTCGAACTATTAACCAAAGACGCTCCTGTATATATTAAGAAAACTGATAATCCTAAACGAAAGACGCAATATGATTTAATTGCTATTGAGTTTGATAAAATTATTGTATGTATAGATACAAGGGTTTCAAATTGGATTTTTGAGGAGCACTTAAAAGGTAATAAATTGGAAGAACTCAAAGGTTATAAAGTAAAAAAGAGGGAATACAAAATAGGTAATTCAAGAATCGATTACCTGTTAGAAAATAAAAAAAGTAAGTGTCTAGCCGAATTAAAATTATGTACTTTGGTTCAAGATCAACAGATGCTTTTCCCAGATGCAGTAAGTAAAAGATCAGCAAAACATTTGCTCGATTTAGTAAGTGCCACGAAACAAGGTTACAGAACCATTGTCTATTTCATTGGATTAAGAGGCGATCCCAATACGTTCCGACCTAATAAGGAACTCGATCCGCAATTCAAGGAAGCATTTTATAGGGCACTTGTGGGTGGCGTGGAAATTATGGCATTAAAAACTAAAATCAGACTTGAAAATCAAGATTTATTATACTCGGATTTAGAGGATATTTCAGTAAAAAAATAAACCTTCAAAATTATCTCTTTTATCCTTTATGAAATATTTCGGCGTCGCTGGTTTTGTATTCGCCGGTCCCCTTTATTTTATAAGTAATCTCAAGTTTTTTTCCAGGCTCAATGACATCAAATTTCCATTCTAATAGTGTTTTTGTTTCGATTTCGCTTATGGATGCTTTAGGTTCAGAAGTTAATAGTTTGAAATTAGTAGGAACTAAATCAGAAATAACGGCATTTTCAATAGGGGTATTTCCACGATTTTTGAACACCATTAAAATCTCATATTCACCAGTAGCATCTCCAGGAAAGACTGATTTTCCCACGGTTAGTTTCCTGCGCCGGTGAGTGACTTTTATTTCGGAATTCTCGACCATATCCGGTGTTATTTCTAAAGATGGCCCCTCAGACTGAGTATTAGCGGTAACTGTAATAGGGAATGTATAAACTTTATCGGGAGGTGGTTTGATGGCCTTAAGAGCATATTGGAGTTCAAGCTTGGACTTTTTCTTGATTGCCCCAATGCTATCTTGCAAATTCACTAATTGAATGTGGAGCTGATGAGGTTCTGAAGAATCATCTGTATCCGGTTCTCTGTTGAAATAGAGTTCAATTTTTTGTTTACTTTTATCTAATACTTTTCCATTTAGGAGGAATTTAATATCATCTAAACTTGGAGGGATAAAATTCTCGGGAATGAAATCTTTTATTGTTAATTCATTGATCTCAGCATCGCCTTGATTGATTATGGAAGTCTTTACTTCGACTGAAGTATCAACATACGATGCTATCTCCGGAACTGAATAAGTCTTTCGTACTTCTGCCCAGAGAAGCGGTAGTTCAACCTCATCTATCGATATATTCACAATCAAAGATTTGGTAGTGCTTGGGACAATTTTAAATTTCATATTTTTCCCGAATGTAGGAACATCTTCATCAATGACGGTCCATTCTTGAGATCTCCACTCATCATCTGCTGGATAAATGATTTCATTGATGGTACGAAAAACTATCTCTTTCTTATCGGAACTGATATCCCCTGAGAAAATTTCAGCATTCTCTAGTAGAATAGGGAATTCGGATTTATTCTCAAAGATGAACCTACAATTCCAATTATTAGGAAATTGCACTTTCTCGTCTTTTTCAATATAATACATGTTTTTACTAATGCTGGAGACATCTTCAAACATTAAAGTTGAATAAAGATCATTTGAATTAGTGAAGCTTATCCTTATTGGACCCGTTTTAATATTATCTATACTCGGGGGTGAAATTTTACCCTGAATTTTCAAATTGATTGCTTGTTCTGGTTCTAGGCTTAAAACTTTCCATGTCAATATTTGATCTTCAAATTCGAGCTCAGTTTTAGAAGGGATTTCATCAATAAGCTTCAAACTAGTGAATGCTTCAGGAAACTCCTTTTCCAGTTTCAAATTGGTTATTTCGTGATTTTCCTGATTTTCAAGGAAAAAATTGAATTCTAACACGGTCTCTTGCTTTGGAATTAAAGTATGAATTTCTTCGGAATTTTCCAAGAATGTGTCAATACTTTCTTTAAAAAGAATTGGTACTTTTTTCGGATTTCTAACCGTATAATCTTGTTCCCATGTTTTCCCAGGGCTTAATTCGTTTATATGAAAATGATTTTGCTTTAATGAGGTGGTTCTAATCTTTGACTTATCTAGATTTAAATTAATATCCCAGATGCGATCATTTTTACCTGAATTCTTTAAAAGAATTTTACCAGTAACTGTGGCATCTTGGATTTTTTGGTCATGATCTAGTTTAAAATCAGCATTTTCTGTCAGCTGAACAAGAAATTTACTAGCTACGCCTTCTGTATCTATTTCTGTAGGGAGCATAGGCTCTTCTTCCACTGGAAATTCTGGAATTTCTGGTTTTCCTAAAGTATCTTCAAGATTTATTGTTGGTAATACATCTTGCAGATCCACTGCACCGCGTTCATTTTCTGATTTTGATTCTGCTTGGTCTTCTAAAGTAGATTGTAGTGGTTCTTCAAGCATCTCGGATTCATAATTTTCTAATATTTCTGGTTCCTCAAAAATATCGGGTTCCTCTTGTTCAGGAGGCTCTAAATCCTCTGTCTGGATGGGTTCATCTGAACTGGTTTCTCCTTTTGAAGGTTCAAATGTTTCAGAAAAGTTGAAACTTGGATTATCATATGCCTCTAATTTTTCCAGAACTTCTAGGAGCAAATCTTCCTTTATGGAATCTTTTATTTCATATTCGCCATTTTCGAAGGTATTTTTCAATATTTTTTTTATATCTTTACCGGCTTGACTCAAAACCTCAATATATTCTTTCTCGAATGTTTTATAGCTCAAATCTGTATCTATAACAAGTATTCCATCAAGGAGCTCAATTGTACCAAAGGATAAGACAAAGACTTTCATGGGTGGATCCGAATCCATAATAAAGATTAAATAATCTTTAATAATCACAATTTAAAAAAGTGGTGTTCCAACCACTTGTGGGGGAATTTTTTCATCAAGTAATTTAAGTACGGTTGGCACAATGTCAGTACTCTTTGAAAAAGGGAGTTTTTTGGAAGGGATTTGAGAGCCCGCAACTAATAGCGGGACCGTGAGAGCTGAATGTAATCCAATATCGTGCCCATGAATATGATCATTTTTGGTTTTTCCATGTTCGTAGTTGAAAATAGTTTCACCACATGTTGAAACCATTATATCGCACGAATTAGGATTACGGAAAAGTCGTGCGACTTGATCGATTACCACAGGAAAATCGATATGATGGGTATGCTTCAACCATTCATCAATAGTGTGAAATTTATCATCTAATATTTTAGCAGCAATTTCATCCGCAGTGTAGCCGAAAATTTCTTTTTCAGCAAAGGAATATTTGGTCTTATCTTTTTGATATTCAATGGAAGCGGAGTATGTTTTATCTCCTTCTTTCTTAAGAATATGGATCAGTCCTTTCTTATGTGTATTACCATCTTCGCGATAATACAAAAATTTCGCACCAGGAATTTTCAAAAGAACTTCAAATAGGTCAATATGCTGAGGGCCGTAATGACGCATTTGCTCAATAGTGGGACGCTCCAACCAAGTGTCCCCTCGTAAAGTGAAGAAGCCTAGCGACCCCATAGTCGCGTCAAAATTCCCATCCTGTTTCTTTTTCGGGATCAAAGGAATTAATCCTACTTGATCAAAGTAGGGTGCTATATCTACCCAGTTTTTTGCAGTATAATTACCATGATCTGAAGTTAAGATTATTACTGTGTCATCTAAATAGCCTAATTCTTTTAGACCTTTCCTATTACCTTTGCCATTAATTAAATCACCGATCTTAGAATCGATATCATGGAGGCTTTGGAAATATCTATCAGAGTCAGAACCATGATTGTGAAGCATTGTATCAGTGGATAAGAACCATCCCACTATAAATCGCGGGAGTTCGCCATTATTGAAATATTTTCGCGGTTTATTGAAGTAATCTAATAATCGATTAAGTATAAGAGTGTTCAAATGTATCATCTTGCGTTTAAGTACCAAGAAATGCCAGGCATATAATCCAATGATTTGTTTTTTTGTCGGCCAAAAATGAGAACAGCCACGACTTAATCCAATAAAAAGACCAGCGGTATTTCCTTGAACAAGTTCATAAATGGTTTTCACATCGCCCAATTCATCATTCACGGTATTAAAAGATTTATAGGAATTGTAGTTCCGTATAATCTTCTTGTCGCGTAGTAACCAGTGGCCACCTGGGGGATTATATGCATCTGGGTAGCAACCCGTCAGCATTGTTGATTGAGCGGGATATGTTATGGCAGGAAAGGAGGCGGTACTGTCTGATCTTATCCCATTTGTTAAAAAGTTTTTAATATTTGGTAGTTTTTCTTCATTCAAGAGCTTATTAAATTGTTCTGCGCGAAGGTCGTCAATTACTAAAAGTATAACGTGGTTTGCTACACGCATCGCGATCAAGTAAATTTTTAATGAGACTATAAAAGTGATTCTATTCATTATCTTAGTAAGATGATGTTCTATGTCGGACTTATCAGGTACTGTTAATGAATTGGTTAATGCGGATTCAAGAGAAGTAATCTTTGAAAAAATTACGCATTTATTAGATGCCGTAAAGATCCCTGATCTAAAAGAGATTCCAAATTTACCCATTCACGATTTTCGAGATTTGAATGTGCAGGAGAGTACAACAATTCTTGAGCTCCTAAAAGCAAAAACTATAAAAGAACTTGCAAAAGTTACATATAATCAATTAATTACTAGGGTCGATTTAATACGTGAGGCAGGAGTTCCTAAAGAGAAACTCGAATTGCTCATCACTGCAGCGAAATATATAGTAAAGGCGGCAGATTATAAGCCAATAGAAGGTTTAAAGAAGATCGTAGTGGCAGGGCTAGACAACGCGGGGAAGACAGCGTTATTAAAATCCATTAAAAAAGAGGTGGCATTCACCGAACTTACCTCCTTGAAACCCACAAAGGGAGCCACTCGAGATGATCTTCTTTTAAGCGATCAGCATATTCTCTTAATGGAACTGGGAGGGCAAAAAGAGTTCCGGAAGTTCTACATAGATCAGCCAGACCGGTTTTTTCTCGAAACTGATATTATTGTGTATCTAATTGATCTGCAAGATGACTTACGGTATCAGGAATCGATCGATTATTTGGAACAAATTTTGCGAACTATGAAATATCTCCAAGAATCACCTGATTGGATTATACTTTTTCATAAATGTGATCCCGATATTGTTAAGTTGTCTATTTTTCAAGAAAAGCTTGACTTTATGACTGCAAAGATAAAGAAAGCCTTCAAACCTTACAAATTGAATTTTGAAATTCAAACAAGTTCAATATACAACATTGTAAGTATGACGCCCTCGTTCTCTAGGATGCTGAAGGGGCTCTTCTCAGGAGTTGCCATGGAAGATGAAGAGAAAATACAGTCAATTGGTACCCTTTTAATGAAAGTGGTGGATTCATTCTTGGGTATGGAAACCAATGTAAACCGACAAATAAATTATATGAAAACACGGCTTGATAAAATTGAAACTCATTTAAGCAAAGCATCGGCATCTGGTGGAGCTGCAGCCCCTGCTTTTGAAAAAACATCGACATCTGCCCCGAAGCCCCCTAAACCGAAACCATCTGGGCCAAGAGGCGGATTATCACCACGAGCTGCATTACTTAGCGAACTCAAACAGGTCTTTGGCCTTCGCGGCAAAATTGAATAAAAGTCAAATAACAATTTATTTATTTAATAACTTTTTTATAGAATCGTCCATTAAAAGAGTCAGATGGTACAAATGGATAATACCACGGATGGCGAGGCAGATAAGGAATTTTACTTCAAGCATCCTTACAATGCATTGATTGATCCCGATATTTGGAGGAATAAAAATCCGTGGAATTATAATATTGGAAAACTACTTCCTGATTTTTTTGAAAAAATGAGGGATAACCTGAAATTTAAGATATTGGGGTTAGCACTGCAATCAGCTGCACGGCTCCATTATGCAAAAATACTTTATTTAATCCATAGTGAGGAAACTTTCAAAGAACGACTCGAAATTGAAAACAAGCGTTATGAGAGTAAACAGTTAGGAAAGCTTGGCTTGCCGCTTAGGCGACTTGGAGAGGAAGCTGATGCAGACATGCTTTTTGATGAACTTGTAAATGTGCTCTTGAATGAGAAACGTCAGTTAGAGAAGAAGATTGAACGAGATAAGAAGCGTCAGGAAGGTGGTGGTTCCCGTAGAAGGCGCGTTCCTCTGGCACAAGCAATGGATATGGATGATTTCTACGAAGTTGATGCGGACCGAATGAATATTCAAGAAAAGAATGAAATGGTTTTTCAGGCGATCAGGAGAATGTGTGAAGAAGCCCCGGACCATGAGATTACGTTTGGAGGACTTATGGGAGGTTTAAGGGGTATTGCCTCGGATATAAGAATACAGACGGCACGTGTTCTCCTCGCAATCCTCTTCTTAATTGCCGATGGTATCATTGATGCAGATCAAGATATCGATACTCATCAAATTTTTCTCCGTATGCGTAAAAAAAGGTAAATGATGGCACATGAGTTCAAAAGCTGACAATTTGTATTATGCGCGGTTAGTTGAGGCCATTCTTTTTATCGCAGAACGCCCTGTGTCTTTGGAGGAAATCAAACAGAGATTATATACTAAAGGAGATGAATTGGATAAGCTTCTCGCATTCCTTAAACAAAATTTAGAGCAGAGAAAAAGCCATATTGAAATTATCAATCCCGAGCCAAGTCAAATTGAAATGCGAATTAAGCCTGCTATAAAAAAGGAGTTAGATGTTTTTCGGACCAAGAAAGCGTTGGATAAGGAATTAATGCAGACCTTGGCCTATATCGCATTGAAACAACCGATTAAATATAGTGAACTGAGAAAATTTAGAGGTAGAAAGACAAAAGAACATATAGCGGATCTCGAAAGAGAAGGATTTATTAGAGTAGACCCCAGTGGTAAAACAAAATTATTAACCACAACGTTATATTTTGCCTCTGTTTTCAATTTAGACCCTGATAACATAAAGGAAACGTTTAAAGAAGAAGTTAAGAAACGAATGCTTGAAATAATTAAAAAATAATTGGGATAAACAAAAATGAACAACCAAATCGGTGATTCACACAAAGAAATAGCAGCGCTAATTTACTGTAAATTTCTAGACATCGGTCCGGAGGCAGTTGCATGGTATCCTGACTTAGAACGAAAAGCTCGTTCTGCAGTGGCATTAAAATCGATTAATTTGTTTGCAGCCGAAGGCGGGAAAGTTCCAGAAAATATTTCAGTTATCCCTTTTTCCTCATTTTCTGTTATAGGAATTGTTAAATGTATTGAAGTTCCTGATCCCGGTGCTAGAGGGAAAGCGCGAGATGCAACTTTAACCATTTTAGTTGATGAAAATTATAATAATTTAGTCCTTCGCTATATAGATGATTTAGATAAATTGTTAACTCATGTTTCAGGAAGAATTTTGGTAAATGAGCAGGTAAAAGCCGATGTAGATGATCTAAGAAAGGTAGTTATTGAATCTTATACATATATTACGGAAAATATGGATATATTTCAAGCATTGGAGCACGACAGAGAAAAATTTTTAGATGAACCCAAAATTAAACATCTTAAAGCAACAATATCTGAAATTGAAAATCTTATTGAGGATTATATCAAAGATGTTGATCAATTTGGAGCGGATGAGGTAAAAGATGCCTTAAAATTAGCATGGGAGATCAAACAAATTGATCTTTATAATTTATCGCCTGAGGATATCAGGCATATTGTAGATTTAGCCAATACATTGAAGCTTAAGAAAGAAACTATTGTAATTCAAAAACATAAACTTCAGCAATATAAAAATCAAATGACTCCCGAAGCTTTACACAAGTTAAATCAGCAGATTGATCAAATTTCCATAAATCTCGAAAAATTTATTGAACAACTTTTAGAAATCGTTGAAAAATTAACGAAACGAAGCGAGAAAGTCATTAAAAGCCATAAAACTAAGAAAGGAATTGAATTCATATTTCGCAAGCAGTTTGAAAAATTAAGGATAAATTTAAAACAGCACTTTAATTTGTTTCGAGAGATTGAACGCTTACCTCCAGACAAATTCCAACAAGTTAAAGAAATTTATATTCATCTGGATGAGATGCGAAAACTAAGAAGAAATAGAGATGTAGGAAAAGCTGCGGATGAAATGGCAAAAATTTTAGGAATTGATCGTAATATGCTTCTCGAATACACCCGGGATTCAAAAATGAAGGAAGATTTTAATAGAATTTTCCAAATAGAATCTTAATATTATAGTTTTTTATTTATTGCAAGAAATTAACGATCCAGGGCTCCATCTCTTTGATGATGGGGGGATGAATTAATACCTCCGGATTTTCTCCACCTTTCCAGGCTAAATAAAATTGCTCTTTATCCGCTTCGATTTTTTCTATTATACAAAACTCACCATTCTTCAGCGCCAAGATGAGTTTGGATGCTTCGGGGGGAAAAATCCCCAATTCTTCGCTCAAAATAACATTAATTGTGAAAGTCTTAAGAAGTTCATAGACTTCTCCAGCTTCTGCAGCGCATATACCAGTTTTATCGTATAATGAGATGTAATTTGACTTAATTTTTTCTTGAAACAAATTTAGGATTCCTGAAAGTATGGATTTTACCACACTAATTTCACGCAGGCCTTTGCTAAGAGCAAGGAAGAGAGAGCCACGTTCAAACACACTGGTATTGTAAAATGAGACTAAGAAGCCCGATAGAATTTTCTTTATTTCCTTTGTTAATTCCGTGGTGCGGGTTTCGATATCCTTTGGTTTGAGAGATGGGTCGCTCTTATGAAGTAAAATTAAACAATAAGGCGTCTCATCGAGATGTTTATAAATAGCTGCAATACGGTTAAGATAGTCATAGGATTCTTGGAATCTTTTTGGTGCTTGAATATCAATCACGTAAATGAATAAACCAGTAAAACCAAAATGCCGATCGGAGTTCTTCTCTGTTAGGTAGTCGGAGCGATAAATTTGTTGACCGCCTAAATCCCAGAGATTAACCTTAAATCCGAATAAATTGAATTTTTCATAATTTATTCCTTTTGTTGGTTTTTCATCGCCGGGTTTATAGTTTAGTGGATCAAGAATAGTATTTATTATCGTGGTTTTCCCCGCAGAATCCAATCCCGCCACGATTACTTTCTTCCCAGCTACTTCCTCCTTTTTTTGAGCAATAGCATCTATTATCCGGGCGGTTGTAACCAATTTTTCTAACGTTAATGAATCGATACTTTTTTGTACTTTTTCAGCATCTTGGATTTGAATAAGATCTTTGATTTTATTAATACCCGCTTGCTGTAACGCTTGAAAATCTTTTTCTTCAGCACCTTTTATGATGGTAATTGGTTCCTCTAATAACTGTTGCACATCTTTTGGGACGGTGGAAACATTTACTAAACTTAATATTTTCGCACTGGTCATGATGACTCCTCAACAGCTTTATGTTTGAGGTGTTATTTAATGTTATGATGATGGTGATGGTTTAGTGGAGCCGAATGAAGAAAGTCCTGCTGAGGAGGAGAAAATTAAGAGTGAAGAGGAAGTAGAAGAACCTAGTGAGGAGCAAGAAAATGTTGCCCCTGTGGCTCCAAACATGATTACTGAAGAAGTGAATGAAGTTAGCGAATCTGATGTTGAAAATTCTAAATTAGAAGCAGAACCTGCTGATGAAATTATCGAAGAGGCGCCAGTACAAGTACTTAAAGTGAAAACTAGAGAAGCAAAGGAAAAGGAAGGGGAGATAAAAGAGAAATTAGTCCCGTACGTAGAGGCAGCTTTATTTCTTGCAGGTCGACCGATAGGCGAATTAGAGTTGGCAGAGGCGCTTGATTCAGATCGGCTCACAGTACGATGGGCACTTCGCCGGGTAAAACGGTCTTTAAACGAACAAAATAGTGCCCTTGAAGTCCTCAATCCTACGAAAGATCGGTGGGTTTTACAACTTTGCGAGGAATTTTCCAGAAGATTATATGATTATATAGAACAATTTATTCCAAAAGAGGCCATGCTCTCAGGAGAGGAAATCGACACGTTGACCATGATTGCCTATCGTCAGCCAATTACAAGCGCATTGCTTGTAAAAATCGCGGGCCGCCCTACTATATATGAGAGTATTAAATCTTTACATGAAAAGGGCTTTATCACCATAGAAAAGCAAGAACGGACTAATCTCCTCAAAACGTCTAAGAAGTTTGCCGATATCTATGGGTTTGATACGGAGATGCGGAATCTTAAAATTCAATTAGTTTGGCGGTTAAAGAAACGGGCGAAATTAGAGAAAAAGTAAATCTATAAAATAGGAATCATAGGTAGATATTGCCACTCCTTATTAGAAACTTTTAAATCTTAAGTTAAATTACCAAAAAGCCTTTTTAAAAGTACATTTCCAAAATACAAAAAAGATAGGGAAAAAAAATTCTATAAGTTCCCTTTTAATTACATATTAAATGAAATGAAACATTTCAATTAGTAGCCATAATTGATTGATGGGGTCTTCATGGTATATATAAGACGGATAGAAATGACAGGTTTCAAGTCATACGGGAATGGACAGGTAAATCTCGCGTTTCCTCAGGGGTTTACAGGGGTTATAGGGCCAAATGGGAGTGGCAAATCTAATGTAGTAGATGCAATCTCTTTTGTTTTGGGTGAATTAAGTACAAAGAGTCTTAGAGCCAAGGAGTTAGCAGATTTAATTTATTCTGGAACGCGACCGGGGGATAAACCTTCGGAAAAAGCTATTGTAAACATAATCTTTGATAATGCTGACCATCGAATCCCTGTTCCTTTAGATGAAGTAAGTGTTCAACGTGAGATCAAGGCAGGGGGTGGCGGATCAGTCTATAGATTCAATGGAAAGCGAAGTACTCGCACTGAAATTATGGACAAGTTAAAGATTGCGAATATCGATGTTAAAGAGGGATTTAACTTAGTATTGCAAGGACGTATCGCGGAATTGGCAAGTATGCACCCTGAAGCACGTCGAGAGATGATCGAGGACTTGGCGGGGACAAAGGAGTTTGACGAAAAGAAGTTAAAGGCATTAGAAGAACTAGACAAGGCAGAAGTTAAAGTAAATGAATTAGAGGTCCTTATTCGAGAGTCAGAAAATCGTGTTAAAAGTTTAGCTAAAGAAAAAGAAAATTATGAAGAATGGGAGCGAACTTCTGAGGGAATTTATGATAAAAGAACGCTCCTTCTATCTAATAAACATAAAAATCTGTTAATCGAGATGAAGGAGAATCAAAAACAAATTGAAGAATCGAATCAGGATATAGTAAATCATGAACAAAGTAGAATGGAAAAAGAAAACGCCATTAGCGATGTAAATGGAAGAATTCAAACAATAAAACAAGATGTCCAGCAGAAATTGCGAGAGGTAGAAGAAAATCAAACTAAATTTTCTAATTTACGAGCAACATTAACTGGTCTTAAACGTGATTTAAAAAATCGGCAACATAGAATAACTGAACTTCAGCAGGAAAAAGTCCAATCGCAGCAGAGAATCCAGGAAATTGAAGAAATAATTGAAACGACTAAAGACGAAATTATAGGGATTGAAGATGAAGTTAAGCAATTTTCGCGCCAGAAAGAAGAAAAATCCAATGTTCAGCAGAAAATAAATCAACAAATTGCACAGCGCGATTCTGAATATAAAAATTTACAGGAACGATATGAAGAACTCCAAGCACAAATCAATAAGGCTGATAAATTATTAGCGAATAATGAAATTCAGACCCAAATGAAAGATTCGAATATTCAAATAAAAAGAACAAGTTTTCTTTCGAAAAGTAATGAATTGGAATTAAGGAAAAAAGAAAACTCACAATTAAGAGAACAACAAGAAAATCTTAAAGCTGAGATGGATCAATCTGAAAATCTTATAAATATCGCCACAAAGCAAATTGAATCCTCAGCTGCAAAACGACAATCTTATGAAGAAAGTATTGAAGACCTATCCCAAAGAAAAATGGAAACTCAACATGCAACCTCCTCTATTGAGGCTAAAATTGATACGATCAAATCATTCTTTTCTGAGGATCAAGAATCAAATCCTGTCACAGCGAAATTAATAGAGAAAGCACAAAATGGGGAGATTAGGGGCGTTGTTGGCCTCTTAAAGGATTTAGTTCCCTTTGATGATATGGATATAAAAGAGAAGGTTGCATTAACGCCGTATCTAAATTCAATTATCGTTGAAGATGCGATGAGTGCAATTGCCTCGATAAACTTTCTTCGTGATGCGGGAATAGGGAGTGCCACCTTTATTCCTTTAGAGGAAATGAAACAAATTTTCCGAGAACAGGAAGATAAATTTTCGTTTATCGATAAATTAGATAAGAAATTAAGAACAATCACTGGTATTTTCCAAAATACACTTATTGCAGAAAATTTAAGGGAGGCTATTGATCTTTGGATGCAGGAGGTCCAAGAAAAATCCTATGGAAAAGATGTTATTACCCCTTATGGAGACTCTATATCGCGTGAGGGGGTAATCAGTGGCGGGGCTAATAAAAACTTTGCAGAGCAACTTATTCCTGAATTAACAAGCAAATTAAAAAACGAAAAAAAATTCCTCGATAGGATTAGTTCAGAGCTCGATGTTAATAACATGAAATATAAACGCCTTGTTATTTTACTTAATGAAATAAGACGTAAGCAAGATAATGTTTTCGAAAAAAATAAGGCCCGGCAGAAACAATTGGAAGACATAGATCGGAAAATTGCCCTCAATGTAATATTCATCGAAAAGACGGAAAAAGAACTTGCATCTATCAATCAAGAAATCGACGCAAATTTAGTTCTTATCAACAATCTTACACAAAACCGGACAGAATTACAACAACGACTGCAAAGCATGCAAGCTGAACGTGATGAACTCAAAACCGAAATAGAAAAAAGCGAAATTAAGGATTTATTTCAAAAGGTCCGGAGGATAGAAAATGAGATTTCGCAAATGGATGGAGAGATCCGTGCTAACAATGCGACTAAACGTGAAAAAGAACACCAGATTAATGTTATATTGACCAGAAATCTTCAGGAAAATAGATCTAAGATTCAAGCCATAGATGAAGCTCTCGTTCAACTCCAAAACGATATATCTGACTTTCAAAGTTCGCATACAGAGCAAGATACGCAATTGAATCAATTTAAAGAGACTGACGCTCAATTGAAATCAGAACTTACCCAACTTCAAAATGAACTTGAAACACAACAAGCTTCAATTGCAGATCAGCAGAAAGAAATAGCCGCCATCAATCGAAAATTAGACCGTGTAAAACAACAAATTTCGGATTTAAAGGTGAAAAACGAGGGGGCTACAACCAAACTTTCCAATATTCAAAAGCAGATTCAAGAGTTTGAAATCGATCTTATTGAAGTTCTGGAACCACTTGATGATTCAAAACTCGAATTAGAGATTCAAGCACTCACTAATAAAAAGCGAACCCTCGAACCAGTCAACGCCCTTTCAGTACGCCAATATCAAAAGGCAAAGTTGCGTTTTGACGAGCTTGACGCCCGCCGTGAAGATTTAAATCAAGAACGGAAAGTGATCGTCGATTTTATTAACAAAATTGAATTCGAAAAGAAAACTATCTTTCTCAATCTATTTAATCAAATAAATAAAGAATTCGGAATTATCTTCGAGATGATCGCTGGGGGAAAGGCGTTCATGGAGCTTGAGAATCCAGAGCAACCTTTCGAGGGAGGTATTACCATTATCGCAAAACCTGGTGGGAAGAAGGTCAAAAGTATTCAAGCGATGTCAGGAGGCGAAAAAAGTCTGACAGCTCTTGCTTTGATCTTCGCAATGCAAAAAGTTGATCCCAGCCCTTTCTATGTATTTGACGAAATCGATGCAGCCCTCGATGTAATGAACGTGAGAAAAGTAGCGAAGGTCATTGAGCACATCTCTCATGAATCCCAATGTGTCATGATTACGCATCGAGATATTGCGATGCGCTATACTAATCAATTATACGGCGTGACGAATCTCAATGGGGTATCGAAGGTTATCTCTGTAGCGCTGACAGATGAGGGAACATTGAAAGCGCTAAGTTCATAAGTGAAACTTCTAATTTCATAGGCTACCCTTTATCTATTGGAATGACCTTTTTTGACGACTTTATAATACTATTGATAACGCATATTTTGGACTGGTTAGGGTAAAAATAATAACTAATATGCTATAACAACAAAATTTTAGAATAATAATGACGAAAATTTATGATGAAGCAATAATTATGTGCTTAGAGGTGTTCTCATTGAACAATGCTCAAAATCAAGAAAGTTGGAACACTATTTCAAAATCTTATCAAAGAGAAAACCGAATATCCTTAGAGGATGTTCATTATGGCCCTGTAGCCCCTGGTGAGAGAGAGTTAGGTTTACTAGGTGATGTAAAAGGCAAACGAATACTGGAACTTGGTTGCGGGGGCGGACAGAACTCAATAGTATTAACTAAATGGGGTGCAGAAGTAGTAGGATTAGATATATCAGAAATTCAACTAGAACAAGCGAATTTACTAGCGAAGAAAGAGGGAGTTAAAGTTGAGTTTATTCAGGGAAGAATGGAAAATTTAAGTCAATTGAATGATGATAATTTTGATATTGTACTTTCTTCTCATGCTATTGGTTATGCAGACGATTTAAAAACAGTTTTTATGGAAACTGTACGAGTATTAAAACCGGAGGGATTCCTAGTGTTCTGTTTAGAACATCCGATTTGGATAACAGTTGGGATAGCATTAGAAGATGGAGATTTGAAAAAAGTACGAAACTATTTTGATAGTTCTCGAAATATATGGGACTGGAAATGCTTTGATGGAACCAAAGCCACATTTAACCAAGGAGATTGGTCAATTGCGGAGATTATTAATGGATTAATTGAAACAGGACTGCAAATCGTACGAATAGAGGAACCTCAAGCCTATGATATTGCCAATATGGATGCAAAAGCAATTTCTAAAATACCATTCATTTCAAATGTTAAAGATTGGTATCAAGAATACGTCAATAAATTCGTACGAGTAACTAGAATAATTCCTTTTTCAATGATAGTTAAAGCTAAAAAACCATAATCTGCTGGAACTCTAAGAAAAAATATAAAAAAAATGAGAGAAATTAGGTTATTTATGTGCTTAAGTCACCTTTAGTCACAGGATCTCCGCAGTTTGTACAAAAGAGGGCGCCATCCTGAATTTCTGAGCCACACTTATCACAATTTATTTCCTGTCCGCAGACAGAGCAGAAGATCGAACCCTTATCGTATTCTTCATTGCACGTTGGACAAACATTTTCCTTTGGAGGAGCACTAACAGCTGGAACTTCGAATTTCTCGACTTTATCTCCACAAGAACTACAAAATTTCGCCCCAGGTGCAATGGCTGCACCACATTTCGAGCATGCGATCTCTTTATTACAACTAGGGCAGACTTTGGCGCCTTCAGAGATTGGAGCACGACAGTGGGGGCATTGTAGCTCGACGGGTGGTTTTTCCGGTGGCTTTTCAACTATCTTTGCAATATCGGACCATAGCTCCGAAGAAATAACCTTCTTACGCTTCTTCCTACAATTCCTGCATTGGATTGTAATTTTAAGCCGCTCTTGTCGATTCGTCCAATACCAGTATGGATGCCACATAGACATTCCATAGCCACTTCCGCTATATTGCCAATTGTCGGGATTGTAAGTCCCGCAAACATCGCAGACAAAGAATTGCTTGCCAACGATAGGCCCCCACTTATCCTTATTTTCCAAAGAGAGGATAGTTTTGAAGCTCGCATGGCACGACGGGCATCGCGAGACGACAATCGCGCTGGACCCCTTCTGAATGATTTTTATTGGCACAGTAAGCGTACCTGCGCATTTTTTCCGTTTGCATGCAATTTTTTCCTCATAACTCATCGTCCTTCCACCAATAAACAAATTTTACTGATTCAAGTAAAATTAACCAATTATTGTCGGTATGAATTATTAACAAACTTATTGTATTAAAAGTCTTTTTTGCTTAAAGTGAGGAACCAATTGTAATTTTTGTTTTAAATCATTGTTTAATCGCGACCCAAACAACCGCTAATAACCCCAAGTGCGCCACCAGCAAACATAATATAAGTTACTACAATTTGGAATGATGGGCTGATATATAAGGGGAGTATTCCTTCGATTAAGGGTTCAACATCCCAAGTAAAGTAAAGAGCTTCGGCTATTTGTGGAAATACGCCAGTATTTACGATCATGAGGGCGATCACGAAAAGTCTCGGGAAAATATCCCCAAAGAAAGTACAATGAAACCAATATTTGATGGGAGATCTTAAATTCTTGAATGACCTCTTTTTTTGATCTTACTTTTTTTGTAAATTCACCAATCACTTAAATAGAGAGTTGCAGAAAAATTTAAGAAAATGAGGTAGGTGAAAAAAATGGATGAAACTCCTCCTGAAGGTTCTAAAATAGACGTTGGAGCAACAAAACTCGTGGCATTCATCGGTGCTATCGTCATGCTTCTCGAAGGCTTCTTATTCTTACGATTTCCTTATATTAATCTAGTTTTGTATTTTATAACAGGCTTTGCATGTGTTGCAGGTGGCATAATTTTACTCCTCGTATTAGGAGTTGGCTTTGAGGTCAATACTCCAATTCCGTATAAATGGTGGCTACTATTGGTTATAGGTGGTGGCGTAATACTATTCACTCATCACAAATATTGTCGTTATTGGGTTTGTTTGGGGTACTCGTGGTACCTAGGTGGATTATTAGTAGGAATTGCTGGATTAATGGAGCTTCTAATTGAAGGAGGTAAATTGGATTGGAAGGCATCAAAATTTGTTATGTTAATAGGCGCGGCGATCATGATAGTCCTCTCAATTCAGCGTATTTTAGCAATGGGAAACTGGGTGATGCTTGTTAGCCTTAGCGTTGCTGTAGCTCTAATTCTGCAACTTTTCGATGTAATTCCAGATGAATGGTGGCTGACCTTAATCTTTGTCCTTGCAGCCTTTATCATAATGCCCCCACTGATGCCATCAGTATGGGTAGACATCGTTTCCTATACTATATTCCCCGTACTCCCCACTTGTGGAAGTGTGCTCTTCGTGGGCTTTCTCTTATACATACTGGATGAATAAAAGAATCCAAATTTCCCTTTTTTTTGTCTTAGTTAATAGAATTTTATTGAATATATATACCATAGAGATCAGAAAATAAATATATACAGTTCAATTTTATGGAGGGGTAATGACTAGAAAATACAAAAAAGTTGCATTGTTTATCATCATCTTCCTGAATCCTTTTTTAATTTCATTCAATTTTAACCGGTTGAATTCCTATTCAGAAAGTGGAACTAATATTAAAATTTCCACCATTTTAGAATCAAGTAATGATTGGGTTTCAGAGGTTATTGACTATGATATCGAGGGAGGACTGCTTACAATGTTTGATATTGTCATTGCTGATGCTGATAATGACGGTATAAATGAAATTGTGGTCTGTACACACAATTTCATTTATTTATACGATTATAATGGAATAGGATGGACAAAATATCAGGTTGATTCGATAGATGTGGGAGGAGCGATAGATGTGGGAGATGCTGATAATGATGGTGACAATGAAATCGTTTTGGTTACTGGATGGAGTGACAATTCAGTCTATATTTTTGAAGGAGCGAAAAGTTCTTGGGTTAAAACTCTTGTAAAAGATACCAATGATGCAAATGGAGATGTGAAAATAGCCGATGCTGATAATGATGATAATAATGAAATCATAGTCGCCTCAAATAAACCTGGAACTAATAATTATGATAGGTTATTAATCTTAAATG
>JABXJU010000334.1 GCA_013375405.1 Candidatus Helarchaeota archaeon | reverse complement strand
TATCCTTGCTCGTCAACACCATTTAGTAGGAAACCCTTTGATTCTTTAAGGACTAATTCTCCGCGTCTGATCTGTTCATATTTTTCAGGTTTTAGTTTTTGTTTGTTATTTAACTGTTTGAACAAACCGAAGCTATTCTTAAATTCAGAACTCACAACTCCTGTGAAGAACTTAGAGCTGCAACCACTTCCGAATGAGTAGAACCCCACATTTTTCCCCTGGACAGAAGTATTATTAAGTTCCAGAAGGCTTGCTAGGGCTAAATATAGGGAGGCGTTGTAAATATTACCAACCAGCGCTGGAGCTCTCAGGGAATCTTCTGTCATTGAATCAAATTTACCTTCAATCTCAGGTACTAATTGGGACAACGCGTTAAAAGCTTTACAAACCATTTTTGCGTATGGTGTGTGAAAAATTAGATAGTCAAATTCCGTCTTTCCACTGTTTGCGAGATAATCCCTAAAACATGAAGTTAATGCATTAAGGTAACTTTTTATGCTAGGTTTCCCATTTTCTGCTACTACTGCGCACTCACTATCTAGGGGTTTCCAAAAATCCCTCACATTACTTTTGTAATCCCCCATTTCAAGATTAAAACTGATAATTTCCGGATCCTCACTTATAAGTAGAGCAACTGCACTGCTCCCGCCTGTTATTTCTGCGTTAGTCTTATATTTATAAATCGCCTCATCAGAACACACAACCAACCCTGACTTACCTTTACTCCTACCACTTCGAATCCAATCAATCACCTGCCACACAGCGTACGTGCCAGCTGCACAAGCAGCTTTAACGTCGTAGGCCTCGCAGTTCTCGGGCAATCCACATAACTCACACACCACACTGGCATTGTCCTTGGCTGAATCAAGACCGCACTCAGTTGCGAAAATAAATTTCCCAATATCTTCTTTTGAGCACTTTAAAGCATCAACAGCATTTGCAGCCATACTCACACTATCTTCGTTGCTCGCTAGCACTGCCATCCGCTGGACACCCAACCCATCAGTTGCTCTGTTAGGATCTTCACCTCTCGCAAGAAGCAACTCTTCTAAAGAGACATAATGCTCTGGAAAATAAAAACCCATAGCAGTAATTCCTACTCTTTTTTTCATTCTCTCCTCCCCTTCGTAGCTATTTTTGTGGTTTTAATGCAGTAAATTAGGACAACTCCACCCCCATCTAAAATTTCAACTTTTACCTTTACATTTAAAACCACATTTAATTCCTCAAAAACAAAAATGATAGATTTACTCAAAAATCTAGCTATATTAACAGCTATGGTATGACTAATTTAAAATACTAAAAAGGTTTTGTTAAACCTCCATAAACGTGGGGATATGGTTTTTGAAAAATTTCACCACTAAATTGACATCATCTTGCTCCTCTGAATACAAACCGATGTTGAAAAGATTATCTAAGTGATCTTTTGATAACCCACCTGATGCAATTAGCAATTCAGCTTTATCTTTGATGATTATAAATCCACTGGTAAAAACATTCGTAACGTGTTGAATTTTATCGAATCCCTTTAAAAGTTTGAATGCTTTCTCAATAGCTTTTTCTTTAATTTGATGACTCTCTTTTGTTACTATTATGATTTTTAATTCTGGAGATGCTGTAGCTTTATCCATTAATTTACCCGTAAATTCAACATCTATATAGGGCGTAATAATTAGTAATTGCTCCTTTGCAGTTGAAATAAATTTTTCTACAAGTTTTGAGAGTAATACCGTCTTCTCCATTGCAGTTACTGTAGTAAATTTATGCCGTTCTAACACTTTAAATATTTGATCTTGAAGAAATTGGACTTTCTTTTTATATTCCTCTTTTTGATTCCAATACTCTTTAGACATCTTTTTTAACCGTTCTATCTCATCCTGACTCTCACTTTCATCCATAATATTCACCCAATAAACAAGATTTTCTAAAATATCACTAATTTAACGTGATATATTCCTCATCTCATTAAATACTGTTTGTAAGGTCTCCGGTTTTATCTTTTCCACATTTTTTAAGATTTTTGCTGCTGCTTTCTTTAAAATTTCTCGAAACAAGTGTGGCTTCTCATCCCGGCGAAGCACAAGGGCAACAATGTAATTTGAAGCACCAATGTAATTCTCATCCATACCAGAGAAGAAGCTAGATATTTTCAAGTTCGTAAGAGTCAATGTAACAAAACTAGGATCAGTTGATTGTCCCCGATGCTGCGAATAGATGTTCATTAAAATTTTCGAGGGAAATTTGAATTTCTCAGGGTACTTCGCAACTAGAGTAGTTCCGAGTTTATCATCCCAACGAATCAATAATATCCCGATTGGCATTCAAATCACCATTAATTACCAAAAAATAACCAATAATAAAACCTCTTTTTATGCTTTTAATCATTTTTTACTCTTTTAATTTTTACTGATCTTAATTTTAATGTGATATTTATAACCAAAAATTCTATTTCTTAGCATCTTTTAAGCAGAACCATGTCTGCTAGTAAATTATCCTTTTACTTTTTAAAAGAAAAATATGATTTTATCATAATAAATTGTTGAATTACAAAACTATGAAAATTTATTAAAAATTGAAAAAATTTATACGGGAAATTTCACTGTTTCTCCATCAATTAAAACTAATCCTTCCTTTGCTAATCTAAATGCGAGCCTCCGTGTTTGGCCTATTGATTGTCCAATTGCTTTTGCTAATTCTGGTATCCCAATAGTTTTCACTTCTTGTAAAATGAAATATATCTTAAACATCGGTTCCATTTCTAACATTTTTTGGAGTTTTATAATGTGAGCTCGTAAATTTTCTACTTCTCTAAGTTTCTGCTGTCGGATTGAATCTGCCGATCCAGCTTTCTCTAATTCATCTTTAAGACTCCTAATCTGGGATTCCTTATTTGTTAACTCCGTTTCTAATTTGGCATATTCTACCTTTTTTTGATTGAAATCGGTTTGTATTCTTATCATCTCAGAGCGCAAGTCAGCTTCTCTTTCAGCCACGGCGTTTTTAATGTCTGCCTCAACACTTTCCATTGAAGCTTGCATTTTTTCCATTTCTGCGAGTAATTTAATTTCTCGCGTCTCACGTTGTTTCAATTGCTCATCCAATTTTTCAATAATTTTGTCCTTTTCCTGGACTCGTGCATCAATTTGCCCCAACTTGATTCTCAATTCGCCTATATCTCCTCTAGTAACTCCTATTTCCTCTAAAAATT
>JABXJU010000070.1 GCA_013375405.1 Candidatus Helarchaeota archaeon | reverse complement strand
GGAAATATTCACTTTTATTATGAGGAAAGGATTAAAAAATCTGTTATAAAAATATAAGTTGTCGAACTTAAGTTATATATTAATATATATGGTTTTCATAAACTGAAAAAGAAAAAGAATCTCGCTCAGGTACTTACGTTCTACCCATTCTTAATCAAATTAGTCCCCTATTAACAATGTTATACATGAATAACTACAATTATCTCTCTCTTAAAAAGAGATCCAAGATTCAACGAATTAAATTACTGAAGATTCAAAAGAATTCCGAGATTTGGAGCTAAACAATGAAGCACAACTAATATTCGATAAAATCTTCAATTAAAATTATACTATTAAAAAACTTAAGAATTATTATCAAAATTCCTTGTTTTGAATCAAATGAAAAGTTGATATACTGCCTTATAACCTGTAAAATTTTATTTTATTTCTTTTTTAAGTAGAAGGAAACCTAAAAACATCCATTTTTTTACTTATTGATATAAGAAAATTTTTTAATTCATAATGAAATGATAAAATAAAATAAAATTTCAATTGATAAGTGACATCATTCTAAAGAAATCGAAGGTTCTAAGATGGCCAAATTTCAACTTCCCAAAAGATATACCTTCAAGGAAATTGAACAAAAATGGATTCAGAACTGGAAAGACCATAATATATACAAATTCAATATTAATATCAAAGATAAGGAAATTTATTCTATAGATACGCCTCCACCATTCACTTCTGGCACATTACACATGGGACACATTTTAAATCACACTTGGATTGACGTCGCTGCAAGATTCAAGAGGATGCAGGGATACAATGTCTATTTCCCCCAAGGATTTGATTGTCATGGACTACCAACTGAGCTGAAAGTAGAAAAAGAATTTAAAATTTCCAAAGATGACCGTGAAGAATTCCTGAAAAGATGTATAGAGTGGACAAATGAAGCAATTTCAACCATGACTATACAATTTGATAACATGGGCTATTCCACAGATTGGGATTACACCTATAAAACAATGGACAAACGTTACCTTCGAATGGTTCAGAAATCCTTATTGTATTTCTTTGAAAAAGGTTGGTTATTTCTAGGTGATCACCCCATTCATTGGTGTACCCAATGTCGTACAGCTCTTGCAAAACAAGAAGTGGGGTATATTGATGAACCCGGAAAATTTTGGTATATTAAACTTCCGTTATCCGACAACTCAGGATATGCAACCATTGCCACTACCCGCCCTGAATTATTACCCTCTTGTGTCGCTGTATTAATTCATCCAGATGATAAAAGATATTATGAACTATCGCAAAAGAAAGTTAAACTCCCACTCTTTGATCGTGAAGTTCCTATCATTCAAGATCCGGAAGTTGATATGGAGTTCGGAACGGGAATTGTTTATGTTTGTACCTTCGGTGATGAAACTGATATAACTTGGCAAAAAAGCTATGATCTACCTGTTATTATTTCTATCGATGAAAATGGCAGAATGACTGAAGAAGCTGGAAAATATCAGGGAATGAATATTGAAGAAGCTCGCGAAGCCATGGTGAATGATTTAAAAGATATGAATTTGCTTGAGAAAGAAGAAGAATTCTCCCACAGGATAATTGTTCACACTGAAAGAAGTTCTTGTTTGACCCCAATAGAGTATTTACCTATCAAGCAGTGGTTCATTTCCATTCGTCCCTTTAAAGAAGATATTTTAGAGGCAGCTTACAAAATGAGCTGGTTTCCCCCAACTATGATTAAACGATTAGAAGATTGGGTGGAAGCCTTAGAATGGGATTGGGTTATAAGTCGACAACGCGTTTTTGGGACACCTATCCCCTTCTATACCTGCGAAAACTGTAATCATATCATCCCTGCAAAAGAAGAAGATTTACCTATTGACCCACGCCATGATTCCCCACCCGTTGCGAAATGTCCTAAATGTGGGGGACCAATAGTGGGAACTACTGATGTTTGTGACTGTTGGATAGATTCAAGCATTACTCCCCTCATCATTGCGAAATGGTCCGAGGACGACGAATTCTTTAAAAAAACCTATCCGAGTTCTATGAGACCCCAAGGCTATGAGATTATCCGCACTTGGGCATTTTACACAATTTTTCGGTGCTTACAATTGACCGGACTTCCTTGCTTTCGGGATTTAATGATTAATGGTATGGTTGCAGGTACTGATGGTAGAAAAATGAGTAAAAGTTACGGTAATGTTATTGAACCTGAAAAACCTCTTGAAAAATATGGGGCTGATGCACTAAGACAATGGGCCGCTATAGGGTCTTTAGGTGATGATTACCCGTTTAATTATAAAGAAATAACTTATAGCCTTCGATTCTTAACGAAATTTTGGAACGCTTGCAGATTTTCGTCTGCACATCTAGCAGACTTTAATATTTCCCAAGTAGATGAAGCAAAATTACAATTGAATCCCATTGACGAGTGGATTCTCAGCAAACTTAATACCGTTATCGAAATCGTTACCGATTCTTTTGCTAAATACAATTTTCATGCAGGACTTTTAGAATTTAGGAAATTCTTTTGGCATGATTTCTGCGATAATTATCTGGAGGCAGTAAAATATAAGCTCTATTCAAAAGATATAGATAGTAATCAGAAAGGTACTGGACAATATACGATTTATCGTGTAATCTTGGATTCTATCAAACTATTTGCACCTGTTGCACCCTTTATAACGGAAGATATTTATCACGCACTCTTTAAGAAAGATAAAAAAGTCCCTAGTATTCATCTATGCTCGTGGCCTGAACCAAAATACGCAATTCAAGAGGAGATTTCATATATTGGGACTTGGATAATCCAACTCATTGGTGAATTTCGGCGCGAAAAATCGCAAGTCGGTGTGCCTTTGAATACACTCATCAAAAGAGCAATAATTAAGTACTCTGATAAATTAGAGGGATCAGACCAAATCATAAGTGATGTTGCAGGGACCCTTAAAATCAATGAACTTGTGCTGACAGATAAGGATCCAACAGAGAAGCTGAAATATCACTTTGAAATCCCAGATCTAAAACTCGAAGTTTATTGGGAACTAGAAGAATAGTGTGGGCCAGTAGATCAGCTGGAAGATCGCCACGTTCGCATCGTGGAGGCCGCGGGTCCAAGTCCCGCCTGGTCCACTACAAATAATTTCTCAAAAAAATCACAATTAATATATCTATTAAATATTTAAATGATTCAAATGGATAATTCGCAAAAAAATTCGGTCAATGAACCAACGAACATGAAGGAAAGCAGTGATTCTTTTTCTAAAGCATTCTTCTTTATTGTTCCATTTACAGTCCCCGTTATAGTTACCTTGGTGACATATTTATTTTATCCATTGACTGCTGCTTCGAATCTTGTCTGGTTACCTCTCCTAGTTATTTATTGGACAACAATCTGGGGCCTCACGCTTCTTTATAGATATAAACGGGGAGGAGTTTTTAACAAAGAACGCTTTAAATTAACTCTAAAACTAAAAGGTGAGCATTTATGGTTACAATATTTACTTGTTTATGGACCATTTATCTATTCAATTCCTTTGTTCTTCATTAACTATGCTACAAATTTATCAGTTAATATGTACCTCGTTATTCTTCTTGCATCTATCATAAATGGCCCCTCTGAGGAAACTTTTTGGAGAGCATGTTTAGAAGATGCTGGGAAACAAGCGGGAGTTTCTGAGAGAAATCGCCTCATATACGCACCAATTGTTTTTGCACTTTGGCATACAGCTTTTGTTATACATTTGTTTCCTTGGGATCAAACTTGGATTATGTGGTGGGGTGGAACGATGTTAATCACATGGACAAGTGGACTTATTTGGATGTGGGTCATGCATCGTTCTGAAAGATTAGTACCTCAAGTCATATATCATTCGTGTGCTAATTTCATCAATATATTTCCACTGTTTCTCGTAACCATTCTGGATTTTATTTTTAAAAGTAATGAGCATTATTAATCTTTAATTTAAGGAAATATGAGATTATTTTCTTTTTAGTGAAATGGTTTAATTTGGATATCTTTAGTTATATAGTTGGTAATGATAGAGAGATTTAAAAAGAAGGTGATGGTCCAGGTGGGATTCGGACTTTCGCAAGTTTCACGAAATATGAAACTCTCCACGATCTCTCGGTGTCAAAAGTGCGACAAAATATCGCCCTATATCAGCCGAGCGCTTTAACCAAGCGTCGCCGTGCTCGGGTACAAACCCAAAAGCACATAAGCCACTGGACCACTGCTTTGAATTATTATGATTTAATGCTATATCAAGTTTTTTAAAACTTTTTCTAATCATGTGGGATACATTAAATGGTAACTTATAATCTACCTAAGATAACATCTATAATTTTTCCATTCAATAATTCTGAATATTTAACGCAAACTTTAGCTGCGGGGATTAACTTATCTATGTCTCTCAATGTTACAGTTTTAAAGTACTCATCATGCCCAAAAACCGTTCTAGATCTGGTTTGCTTATCCCTCAGTGATTTTTCCCAGTACTCTTTGAAGAGTTCTCCATTTAAAATATACACATCATAAGGGATTAGATCATTTGCTATCCATTGGCGATATAAATTTTCAATTAACTCCTGACAATCTTCTTTCGTTTTCCCCTCTATTCTAATCAGTCCTATTTGGGAAGGTTTTGGTTCAACGACAATAATCAAAATTCCCACTCCACTTAAGAGCATTTTCCATTGACTCGATCTCAATGAGATTAATTCCCGTCTATCAGTGTAAATGCCTTGTCCTCCCTGTTTACCACAATTCAATTTAGCTAATTTTAATTCAATGATATAATATTTTTCCTTCCAATAAAACGGGATATCTCCAGTGACTATACGCATCGGGATTCCATTGATAATAATAGGGTCGGGGGATTTCCCAAATTCACCTTGACAATCCCAAACATCAATTTCTTTTTGAACGAATCCAATCAGAAAAAAATCACGAAGTTCCTTTTCCAAAGTTGGAACAATGCTCCTCATTGCGCAAGGTTGACCTGTTTGTACTTGGAAAATTTTCATCTTGCAGTTTTCACATATGAATTCATTATTTTTTCGTAATTTTCGAATTTTTGTGTAATTAACAGGGCGATGGAACCCACAATTAGTACACCAAATTTCTAAACCATTCCTTTCTGCCCTAGAAATATTTTTTGATTTTTGTTTAAAGTCATTTTTATACATTTCATTCCCTCAAGAATCCTATAATAAGTTTAGCAAGCTCTCCTTCCATAATTTGCTCTAATGTAAAATAAAAGGTGTTCTCAGGGAATGTCTTTTGAACTTGCGCTATCGGGAACCGTTTGTATGGAATAAGTTCTCCACCACGACGCTTTCTGCCACCACGTCCTCCCCTTAAGATTTTACCCCATAGCTCTTTGAATGATTTAGAATTGAAAATCATTATTTCATACAAAATTTTATTTTGTCTAATTAATTCTCGGTACTTTAAATCAAGCTGCGCCTCACAATCTTCTCTCTTAGTGGCTATTATACGGTCAATTCCAACGGTTGTCGGTGGCGGTTCTGACATTACTAGTAAAATTCCTCCCCCGTCTAAAAACATATTACTTTGTGCTTCTTCTATACGCACGTCATCCCGATTCGCGCCAAACTGTTGAGCTTTTGTTACCCAATTACACCGTAACTTAGCAAATTTTAACTCTATCTCCCAAAATCTCTTATTCAGGAATACGGGAATATCTCCAATTTTAGGGACAAAAAGGATTCCCTCAAATTCGACGGGATCAGGACATTTGCCGAATTCAGGTCGACAATCCCAAACAATTACTCCTTGTTCAAAAATTGTATTTAACAAAACATATCGTAATTCTTCCTCTAGCATGAAAACTCCTGTTTCTAATTTATTGGGAATTGGTTCCTCCAACTTAAAATTCTTTGATTCACCTTGACCACATTTGGAACAATCAAATTTTTTATATAGCCTTATTTTTCGAGCTTCGGTAAATGATATGGGCCCGTTCCATCCACAATTCAAACACAATACTCTCATCTTCTAATCAAATCCTTATCACATCAAATTTTATTTCTCACAAATTTTTCTCAAAATTCAATATATAAGCTCCACAAATTCTCGGTTTTTAACCGAGTACTTTACCCAAAATTATCACATTTTTTATGAATCTACAATCCTCTACATAATAAGTAAAAAATTTGTTACGACTAAATATCAGTTTAGTCTTAATTTCTCTGTTGTGGATCTGAAACAATTTAATAAATTAAAAGAATTAATGATTTAATTTCCACAAAAAACATTTATAAGTGGGTCCGAATCCCACCTGGACCATTATTCCTTTAAATTATCGGTATTTCATATGGGAGATAATATAAAATTTTACCTTCTTTTTTGAATTTTTCCCAAATTCGTTCAGCTTTCTTATAAGCTTCCTTTTCAAATAATTCTGCAACTCCAGAAATAGTAGCCTGAATTCCTTTTCTTTTAGCATGTTTTTCTCTTCTTAAAAGTAGTGCTCTTTCAAAGAAAACCCTTCACTTCGAGAACTTTTTTTCTAACTCCAAAGCCTGCTCCCACCGTCTTTGGTAGTATTTGGATTCAGTTTGAGAAATCTCATTTTTAATTGTTTCAGCTAATTCTTTTTTATCCTTACATGCATTGATAGCTTCAATTTTCTCGTTAAAAATTGCAATATTATGGTGAACTCGCGCGAGGCGATTCATATTAAATTCTTCGATTATGTCTCCTCCGAAATTTCTACAAAATTCACAGGAACAGTCCCACTTCTTCAAATCCCTTATTTTTATGCCCTTTCCATCCGACGTATAAACCGTGCCCCGGGCCAAAGCTGATGTTACTGGCGTACTCCCATCCACTGAAGTCGCCCCCAAATAAACAATAATAGGAAGGAGGTATAAACTTGAAAGGCCAGATAAATGGAATGGCAAATCCGCTAACATACTTCTTGCACCAATAGTGAGCTCAAAAATCGTTTGGATCCCTTTTTTTCGGATTTTCGGATCTCGTAAAAATTCTGCAACCCCTCGGCAGAAACATTCATGCCCTAAATCGTGAGCTTCATGAAACCAATACCTAGCTTCTTCGTACGTTGAAACTTCTAACGAACAATAAATAGGCACTTTAACTGTTCTATGTTCAACGGCCCAATTCGCATTCTCAAGGCATTGCTGAATAGCTTTCTCTCTTATTGCTTTTGGTATATTCCAGTAATCATAATTTGTCAAACTTGCAGGAGTATTAAGCGACATAAACCCTATGGTTTTTTCAGAGTAAAATTTTTCCTGGTTCTCTAATACAACTTCCAACGTCCGCTTTTTCGGATCAATATTCCACCAATTTCCACTATGTACAAACTGCTTCCCTTCATACGCTTTAAGCAGTTCAATATTCCTAGGAGTGCATTTTTCATATCCAATAACCACTGGATTCCTTAAATTAAGCCGAGGGACAAAAGTCATAAAGAAAGTAAAATCCATTGCTCAAATATCCTTGTAATTTGGTGGAACTTAAAGAAGTTGATTTATTTTTAGAAGGAAAGTTTTTATAATCTTTTATTTTATTTTTACTAGATTGCAATAAAATTGTGTCGAATTAAAATATCATTCAATATAAACCGAGCATAGGTCAACCCTAGCGGGATAGGGTAGCCAGGAGATCCCACGGGGCTCATATTTTAGAGATACCCCGAGATCGGTGGTTCAAAACTGTATTAGATGCGCTCTAATGCTCTGAAATTCCACCTCCCGCTATCTATTCTTTTTGATATAGATAATTTCCAGTAGAAGATATATAAAGATGCGTTATAAACAATCTAATCCCCGATGGAAAGCCGCTCCCGTAAAACTGTATGTGTATCATGCGAAACAGTGTGATCCAAAGAAATGTACTGCTACAAAATTAGAAAAGCACGGATTCATTAAATCAGTTAAACTAAATCAAATCTCTCGCGGTGCAGTTTTATTAAACCCTTTTGCCTTACGTGCTATTTCTTCCGAAGATCGGCAACAAATTCTGGAGAAAGGATTGGTGGGTATTGATTGCTCTTGGAAAAAGATCGATACTATGCATGATGTTTTTAAATCCAGAGGAATTAATCGATCGATTCCCTATCTAGTGGCAACAAATCCTATAAATTACGGAATTCCTACCCAATTAAGTACCGTAGAGGCTTTAGCTGCCTCTCTCTTTATTATTGGATTTCCGGATTATGCACAAACTATCCTTTCCATCTTTAAATGGGGCTCACATTTTCTCCAATTAAATGCAGAACCTCTCCAAGAGTATGCTCAGGCAAAAACTAGCAAAGAAATCATTGAAATTCAAAAAGAGTATATTTAATACAACCCCTTTTGAACTAAAATTTCCCGAAATCTTTCTTCATACTTCAATATCTGCAATGCAACTAAACCATGATTTCGAATATTTTTTTCAATGGCAATTGTCAGGACAAAATATTTCATATCAACTTTGATACGATGTAAAAATAGATTCATATCAGGAAAATAGAAGCATGATCCGGTTAATTCCGGCATTCGTTTGTATATCTCTACAACATTTGCCGCCATTGCACCGAATTCGTCTTCATGGGTCTTAACTTTCGAATATAATGGGAGTCCATCAATATCATAAAGCGCCCAACCCAGGAGATCGACATTTGCATTCAGACAAATATTTTCGACAACAAATCCGATTCGTCCAAGAACTATCGTTTCATGCATGGTTTAGCCCTGTCACTATTTATGGTGGTCTGGTGTGAGTAGAGTAGGCCCTTTTCTGTTCAGGAATTTCAATTGCTTGAAGAATCCTTGACGGTATCGGTCTGTGCACCCTACCCATTCTATTCGGCTAGGCTCCTCATCAGGAATATATTTGGGTTTGCTCCCACGATCATGAGCTGTTTCAACGGTTCCATACATCTCTTCAACGGTTTATCTCAACCCTCGTCGCCAAAGGTCTTCTCGAAATAATTTCTCAGCCGTATCATCATCATCTAATGCATGGACGGGTCATTTCTGTTCTCAGAGGAAGACTCTCGTCCTGTGGCTACGCCACATCGTTGCCTAGGTGGGAGAAGGGACCTTCCTCAGACGAAAATCGTCCGGCGACCGTCCTTACTCTCACCAAACCACTACAATATTTCATCAACCCTCGCTTAATAAGTTTATGAAATTTAAATATAAATGCGAAAAAACTCAATTTAATGTGATTTTGGTGTATTCCTTTTGTACTGGACTCAAAAATTAAGTTCAGTTAAAATTTTATAAGTTCTATTTAAATTTAACTATTTTAAAAACAAAAATTTTTAAAGCCCCTTTTATAATAAAGAGAAAGACAGTAAGAAATTAAAAATGGTAAAACAATAGCCTCCGTGCTAAGTAATTGAAAGATCGAGCAAGTATGAAAAATTAACTATAAATCATTCAGGAAATAATCATGTTATTAATTTTTTATTCGGGCACGCGGATATCAAACATTTTGTATAGTATAGTAACTTATTTACCTCAAGAAAAGTTAGGATTTGTGATTGATACTAGTAATCTCATCGACCTCTCAGGAATACAAATGAATTTATGTTTACGAGCGTTATTAAATTCATTAATGCGGGTCACATACCCCAAAACGTATCGGGTGTATAATCATCTCAAGAAATTTGACTCGAAACCTTATCTCCAATTTACTGATTTAGATGTCGCAATATCCATTTTCTTAACTGAGCTAACATCGAAAGGGAAAAAACTTTCAGATTTACTAGATAAAATACGCGAAAATTTTTCTATCGATGCTCAAATCACACCAGTTTCCGACGGTAATTTACCTATCACAATAAAAACCCTTACAAAATCCTTCCCTATCCTTGATTTTCTTCAAGCGACTAATCCAGATAAGAAAATTCAAGATATTAGTTTTAATAGCTTTGAAAATAAAAAGCCCAATGAAAATTTGAAGAAAATTTCCAATAAATCTGAATATATTTTATTACTACCTAATGATTTGATTGCGTTTCATGCTATGCTTCTAGTTCCTGGCGTGAAAAAAATATTACAGGATGTTCCCTGTCCAATTTTTGCGATTTTTCCGATTACTGATTTGAATTTACTTACAAACGACCAGATTAGCATACTCAATAAAATAGGATATGATGAGATCAATGCTCTTGAATTTTCAAAGAGTGTAGAAAATCTAGCCGATATTATCATAATCGATGAGACCCAGAAAATATATAAGGACCAAATCCAAAATTTGGGATTTCAAGTCTATGTCACCGATCTTAAAATAAAAAATAAGAAAGATGCATTCGAGTTAGCGACCTTTTTATTCAATCTTTTCCCATTAAAATAATAAATTAATAATCGAAAAAAACTGATTTAAACTCCCATTCTACTTCATTCTGTGGTAGATGATTTTTGTGGATATTTTTATTAAGAACAGTAAAATGGTCTATACTCCTACAGGATTCAAACCTATTAATATTGTAGTTGAGGATGGGAAGATTCGAGAGCTAACAACTGAATTAGTATCCGAGGCATGTGACCGTATTATTGATGCTTCAAATAGATTAATAGTCCCGGGTATCATTGATTTGCATGTTCATTTTTATGAAGGGCGGGAAACTTGGTTCTCGGGAACCAGTGCCGCAGCAGGTGGTGGGGTAACCACCGTTTTTGAACAGCCATTTTCTGATCCTCCAACCTTATATCCAGAGGCATTAGCATTAAAAATAAAACGGGCTCAAAAAGAAGCCCTTGTTGATTTTAGCCTTCATGGTGGCGCAACGCCCATTAATCTCGAACAAATCGAAAAACTTGCACAAAACGGTGTAAAAACTTTTAAAATCTTCCTCCCTGAAGTTTCATACGATTTTCCTGGTCCTTCTGATGATAATGAATTTCTAAATCTTCTACATACCATCAAAAAAGCGAATGGTTTGGCCCTAATTCATGCTGAAAATCGCACAGCAGTAGAAGAAGGTCGTATAAAGGCACTAGAAGAGGGTAGAATTAAACCAAAAGATTTTCCCGCATCCCGCCCACCAATGGCCGAAATTGAAGCCGTCTCTCGATCCCTTTTTCTCGCAGCTCTAGCTGATTGCCCTATTTATTTTGTCCATTTGAGCACGGGAACTGCGGGCCAGATCATTTCCACTATAAAAAATACACAACGTGCATACGCTGAAACCTGCCCCCAATATTTAATATTCGATGAGACTGTATTCGAGGAGAAAGGACCATATGCCCGAGTCATTCCTCCAATGCGCCCCAAGGAGGAAGTCATTAAGTTATGGGATTGTCTGCGTAGCGGAATAATCGACACAATTGCTACCGATCATGTTGCCTATCCTAAAATCGAGAAAGAACGGGGACGCCACAATATCTTCTTTGCTAATAATGGTATTCCAGGCTTGGAAACCTCATTACCATTAATGCTCACACAAGTGCATCAGAAACACGTAGAACTCGAACATCTCATCAATTTAATGTCAATTAATCCTGCAAAGATAATGGGATTATATCCGAAAAAGGGATGTATCCAACCTGGAAGCGATGCAGATCTAACTATTATTGATTTCAAACAAAAATCAAAGATAAGAATTGATGATCTGCATACGAAAAGTGAATTTACTCTTTATGAAGGAATGGAAGTACAAGGAGTACCTGAAATAACTATCTCACGGGGCAACGTTGTAATGGAAAATGGGTATCCTGGAGACATTCTAGCAAATTACAAAGGGCATGGTGAATTTTTGAAAGTTTTAGAGATTTAGGAGTTATATAATTCCTTTAGAACTAAAAAGAGCAAAATCAAAAAAAGAATTTGAGGAAGAATAAAAATAAATGCAGTAACTCCCATAAGAATATCTTGAATTAGAAAAATTATTCCAATCCCTAATAAAAAAATTAAACCAAACGTAAATGACGTCTTACGCATCTTTTTAACCTCTCTCTTAAGTGATTTTCAGGACTATTCTAGATGTTTAGTAACATTAAAAATAATGAACTATAAAAATTGAATATATTGCTAAAACTTGGTGAACACATGAACAAGAAAGATATCGAACGACTTTGGGAGTTAGAACAAGAGAAATTGAAAAGAATTCATCAGCGGATGATCTCCAAGGACGAGCTTTATATCACTGCACTTGATTATAATGATGAGATAATTATCCTCCGTAGTATAATCAGAGAGTTGTCAGAGACTGGCATCATTGTGATTATTAATCCCGATCGCGCAGAAAAAGACGGTGAAATCCTTCAACTCATTGATCTCATTTCTTTAAAAATGGTCATCTTCACATTGGATGAATCTGAAGAACAGATATTGGGGCTTTTGGAAATAATTGAAGAAGATGAAGAAGATAAGGATGAATTTTATGAAACCTAGTTGAGATATCTAATGCAGACTCAAATTGACCCAAAGAACCTTAATTTTTTCCAAGAAACTCTCATTAAGTGGTTCAAAAAGCATGGACGGGATCTCCCCTGGCGTAAAACTCGTAATCCATATCATATTCTCGTTTCAGAGTTAATGTTGCAGCAAACGCAAGTGGTACGAGTTGAAAAGGATTACTATCATCAATTTCTAGAGAAATTCCCTTCTTTTCAAGCGTTGACGATGGCAAATGAAGATGATGTGGTTGAAGCATGGGAAGGGCTGGGCTATTATAATCGCGCAAAGAATCTCTATAAAATCGCTAAAATCATCGTGTCAGAATATAAGGGTAAATTTCCCTCAAATTACGAAAAAATTATTGAACTTCCAGGAATCGGCAAATATACCGCTGGTGCTATTCTTTCATTTGCCTTCAATCGCGATTTTCCAATTGTCGATACAAATGTGGATCGGATTATAAAACGAATTTTCCTTCATAATCATAAAATAACCTCTCCGGCAAAGTTAGAAAGAATTATTTGGGATATTTCTGAAAAAATTTTACTTAAATCCGATCCCTGGACCTTCAATCAAGCCATTCTTGACTTTGGCGCCATGATATGTATTGCAATAAAACCACGATGTAATAAGTGCCCCATGCGTTCCATTTGTAAATATTTTCAAGCTAAAATTTCAAAAAAAGATAGTATCATGTATTGGATGAAATCAAATTCAACTGATTGAAATATACATTTCATTCAGGTATCGACAATAATTTTGCATGTTTTTTACCTATTAACTCAAGAAATAATGCATCACGTTTGAATGCATTTTCTTCTTCGACCGTTTGGTGGTACGACAGCGTATATGCAGTCTTCGTATTTATTTTTGTGCTTCTTATCCTTCCTAAACTCTGTTCGTAGCGCTCCAAGGATACAGTGGTTCCATAATACACTGCCACATCGGCTTCTGGTAGATCTGTTCCCTTTTCAATCAAGCGTTCCGAGGCGAAGAGAATTCTGCTCTCACCCTTTTTAAATTTCATGATTTGGGTATGTTGAAGATCCCCCGACATTTTACCATGCACGAAACTCGTCTGATAGCCCTGATCTTTCATTATTAGGTGTAAGTATCGTGTTACTGCCACAAACCGGCATAAGACTAAGACTTTTTTCTCTTCGTCTGAAAAACGTTTCAACCAAAATAGTAGGCGTTCCTCTTTTTTCGAGATATATAATTTTTCTTCGCTCAATTCTTCTTTACGTTCTGATATTTTCTCTTTGATATAACCAAAAGTTGGGCTATTGGCTAAATAAGCATTTTTAACTCGAGCAATAAATTTCGTAAAAGCTCTGAGGGTGTTTTCTAATAAATATTGCCGTGCTACTGTTAGTAATAAATAGGCGCTGGCATGGGTCATAGCTTGGTTCAGGAATTGTTCGCCTTTTTTCTGTTTTATCTTTTCTTGGATTTCTTTTTTGCCGATGATATCGGTAATAAAGAGCATAATCCGATCACTTGGGACTTTAACTCTTCCGGTTACGGCTTGATAGGCTTGATTAATGCTTCTCAGAGTTCCTCCCTTTAATTCTTTAAATTTGTTGTCGAGATCGGACACCCAATCATCAAAAACTACAATCTTTTTCAAAATATAATTAGGAGTATAATCCTCAAAATCTTCTCCAGTTGGATAGACGTATGCAACTTTCTCTGGTCCTCCAAACGTTTTTATCAAAAGGTCCAGTTTCTCTCGTTGCGTTAATGAGGCGGTCATTCCTAATACTAATTTCTCGCCTCCGTTTAAGAGCCCTAATAAGTTCAAAACGGGTTCGAATCGCTTATTTAACCGATAATGTTTCGCGGAAAATTCAAAGATCAAGCGTTGAACGACCCGTACCTTTTGAAGATTATATTTTCGTGATAAACTTTCTGTTACTTCTTCAAAATTTACGTCCCAAGCTCTCTCAATATACTCAATAGTTTCCTCTTTCGTTCTTTTTTTGCCATAGCTTTGGGCTAGAACGTCGAGAATCTCATCAATTACCACTATTTTTACTTGGTCAAGGGTACTTCTGTCAACTTTAATTTGGCTTGGGCTTCTGGCGATGATTGAATTCAATAGGAGGATTGGAGTGGCAAAGATAAATTTTGCAATTCGTGCATGCTCACGCGTAATTCTTGGAGCGAGGCGCCCCTCTGGCAAAAGAAATAAATCTCCATATTCTCCCAATCCAAGAGTTTGCGACATGTCATATAATTGGTGCTTTAACTTTCGATCATTCACTAAAAAGAGAACTTTATCATCTTTCTTAATGGTTCCATTTTCAATTAAGGATTCGATCGACAAAGTGATAATAAAGGTTTTCCCCATTCCAGTAGGTAAAAGGACTAAAATAACCTTTTTCCCCTCATCTACCACCTGTACAACTTTATCCCGTGCATTTATTTGATAAATTCGAGGTTCAGGTCTCTCTAATCCACTCATGAATCAAGCCACGTACTGATGATTTTTGCTATTATGAGTAATTAGAAACTTCTTCAATAAAGAATTTATGGTACTTCCGGAAAAAATCATAAATATTATTAGTCGGGATTTCCTTAATTAATATAGATATAATGGATCGACCCATAAAGAAAGGAAATTCATGAAGAAAAGCTTGTGTATTCCAGGAGATTATATTTTAGAGAGTTTAGAGGAGGAGATCATCGATGAGAAAGTTAGAGCTTACCAAATTGCATTAGATAAACTCTTCCCTGTCCTTCCAATTCTCCGTCCTTTTATTTCAGATTATAGACGCAAATTACAGCACCAATCTTCTATATTATTTGACACAGCTAAAAAAATTTACTTCAATCCACAAAACAAACAAAAAATACTTCGTCGAAATTTTCCAAAATATTATAAACACACTCCCCTCTATTCAATCCTATTACTCCGATTTCAAACACTATTTGCTCCACAATATATTCAACGCATATTAAAACAATTCAAATATGTTAATCGGAGATACTTTCGCCGGAGAATAAAATTTTTACTCATTCTTTTTAAAAAACTTGAATCAATACAAATCCATATTCACTCGCGTGAGGAGCTCCTTCGCCGCATTTTTACCGATAAGAAATTTCTCATCGAATATATCTATTCATACATTGAAATTGAAAGGAAAAAATACCGAATAATAAAAAAGGGTGGCGATTGGAAACGAATCTCACTAATTGACTATCTCACTAGTTTCAGACTAACTTCCGTTCCATTCTACAAATATGTCTCTAATATTTGGAAATCAATTGATGAAGTACTTCCCTTATTTCTGAAATCAAAAGTTACAGATCTTTACCATATTAGAACTTTAGTCGATGGACCACTAGATATCGTAAAAACAGGCAAATATCGTTATAAGCTTGTTAAAGAATTTCCATGTCCTCCTAAATATTTGATGGAAATCTTCCATGATCCTGAAATCCTCATGAAAAACTACCCATCCACGAATATTAAAATTGAAGAACTAGGCCCAAACCGCCTTCGCTATACTTTCACTGAAAAAATTCCCCTTTTGAAAATTGTTCTCAAATATGATTTTGTGTGGCGCTATAAGGGAAATATCGAAGAATGGTGGATTGAAAATAGCAATTATATCAAAAGTATGACTGGATTCGCCGTCTATGAAAAAACTCCAAAGGGAAATTGTCGTTATGCGGATATTCTCACTGATTTTACTCTGAACAATCAATTAAAGTCATTTGAAGATCTAATTATTCCAGCTCTCGAGAGAATGGCTCGTAAAAATATCGAACAATTAATGGAAAAGATCTATCAATTCCTTATTGCTCAAGACACTTCTATGATCCGCACTCATCAGGATGAATGCAAGGAATCAACCTAAAATCTTTGGTAAGTATAAAAGAATTGAGTTTTTAAAAAAGTGAATTAGGTAATCTTTAAATAAACTTAAATAAACCCGTTTTCTCAAATGATTTCTTTTCAAAGGCAATCATAATTTCTTTATCAATCAATTTGCGTTTAGAATGGTCTTTAGCATCTAGGATTTCTTGTGTTATTCTTTTAATTTCATTCATTATTTCTCTAGAAAATGAAGGGATTTTAATATTTGATAATATTCTTTGGGTAAAAGCAATTCTATGCCCTCTCCTAGCACCATAAGATAGATAATATTCCCTAAAGAAATTACTATTCAAATATCCGAGCAAAAAGAAAGGTTCTATTTTGAGGGGAATTATACATAAAACATCGCCAGATGGATAAACACTTTCAGTACTCAAACTAAATCTATTTTTTTCACTTCTATCCAACGTAGGAACGAATATTTTCGGGAATTTCATATATTTTTCCATTGTTGTTTTATTTCTCAATGCCTGCCAATGAAACCATTTTTTATTATTTGGTAAATACCTATTGGACATCTTTTCTTTGTGTGGTATAATTCTTTTATAAATATTTGGCCATTTTTTAGATATTTCATGTTCCCCTTGCATTCTCTCATCTGTAAGAACGTATTTTACAGAGCCATCTACCCAAAAGCCTTTACAATTAGATGCTTTTACAAATTTAAAAACAAGTTTCCTTTCTTCTTCATTAAAATTTTCACCTTCATCATCATTGATCCTAAAGGCTAAATCAAAACCAGAAACTAATCCAACTCCAATATAAGCGATATTCTTTAATTTCATGTATTCTGGAATTGCTATTTGAGGAAATGTAGACCAAACATCTTCATAATCGGTAAATTGCGGCTTTTGGTGATAAATGAAAAGCTTATTTTCTTCTTTTCTAGTTAAAGAATCAAAAGCTTTTTGAAATATTTCTGGAGGTCGCGCATTTCTATTTTTTACACGCAAAATCTCTATTTTCGCTGGTTTTTTATGTTTAACCTTCAGAAATTTAAAAATAATGGTTTCTGGGTGTTCATCATGAAATAAACGTGTTTCATCGAGGTCAATTACAGTTTTAATATATCCATTTTTTAATATTTTTTTCCTTACTGTTTTTGCATGAGTATTATAAAAGAATCCATAAGGAACAATATAAATTAACTCACCATTTTCTTTTAACAATTCAATAGATTTAATTATGAATGCATAATAAATATCAGATTCTCTTGTTTTTGTAATATTAAAAACTTCTTCTTGTATTTCAGGTGGTAGAGAGTTAAAATGTGCATAAGGTGGATTGCCAATAATCAAATCATATTTCTTGGAAGGGTTCCAAATCAAAAAGTCTTTGTTATATATTGTTACATCATCATAAGTCGATTTGCAAAAATCATACATTTCCTTATTTAGTTCAATACCCTCAATATTATTGAACCCGTTTTCTATGAGATTATTTAAAAAAATACCTCTGCCACAACCAGTATCTAATAATACACAATTTCTCGGTTTAGAAATTAGTTCTACCATTAAATTTGCTATTTCTTGAGGGGTTTCTACAAAAGAGATTAATTCTTTAGTTCTATTTATGAGTTCGTCCTTGAACATTTTCTTTTATCTCAATAAAAATTTGAACTCCTTCTAAATAAATAAAATTCTTATATGTAAGTTAGAATTGTTTGATTACAATATGTAACTTACTATGTAATCTAACAAATTATTGAAAGGAGATTATTGAATGGCTAAATCAGATAATGATGTTGTCTTTGTCGATGGGGTGCGTACCCCTATGGGAAAGAGAAGAGGCAGTTTAAGTCAAATTCACACTGCTTTAATGCCGTACCAACTCGTTAAAGGAATGTATAAAAGACTTCCAGGGTTTGAAGAACACACAAGTGAGCTTGAGGACGTTATTGTTGGCTGTAACTCCCAAATCGGAGGCGGGGCCTTAGATATCGGGCGGATTGTAGCACTTGCATTGGGATATACGACAGTTCCTGGACTCGCCATTAACCGCCAATGTGCATCGGGGCAGACTTCGATGTGGATAGCGTCTACAGGCTTATGGGCAGGATATGGAGAAATGTATCTGGCTGGTGGAGTTGAACAGCAATCTAAATATGCAATCGGCTCAGATTCAAATGAATATACCAAAAAAGAACTTCCTAAATACAGGGAGAGTAAAGAGCACCCGGGCCTTTATGAAAAAACGAAAAAGAGCATGGAACTCTATAAAGTGACTATGGGCGCTCCACCCAATCCTGTTCTCAAAAACTATCCAAAATTTGCCACGCAAATTATCGCCGCTGACCGCATTGGAGTAAAATGGAATCTAACCCGCGAAGAATTGGATCAATTCGGCTATCTTAGCCAAATGAAAGCGGCTAAAGCGATGAAGGAGGGCAAATTCAAAGACGAAATAATTCCTGTGCACATAGATAAATGGAAGAATCCGAAAACTGGCGAAGTAAAAAAAGATTGGGACTATGACTATGACGAAATCATCCGGCCGAATACCACATACGAAAAGATGTCAAAACTCCCTTTAGTTCCGGGTTGTAAGCTTCTAACGCCGGGAAATTCATGTCCTATTAATGATGGTGCCAGCATGACCTTGTTGGCCACCCGCGCCAAAGCTGAAGCTATGGGCTGGAAACCTCGGGCTAAAATCTTGGGTTATGGCATTGTGGGCTCCGATCCGGAACTCATGCTCACCGGACCTGCTTATGCTATAGTGAAAGCATTGAAACATGTCAATATGACGCTGAAAGATATGGAAATTATTGAAGTAAATGAGGCTTTTTCATCGGTTGTCCTTGCTGCTGGAAAAATCTTAACCGATGAATTTGGGATGAAAGTCGATTTTGGACCTGAAGGTGAAGCAGCTGAAGGCGGGCGATTGAACCGTATGGGTGGCGCGATTGCGCTTGGACATCCCACTGCTTGTTCTGGATCACGGCTTGTCATTACAATGCTGAATGAAATGGAACGTGAAAAATACTCGTACGGTATTGCATCACTTTGCGTCGGGCTAGGTATGGGTATCGCTTGCGTCATCGAACGCGAAAATTAACTTTTTCCCCTTTTTTATTATTAATCCTTTTTTTTCTTTTTAAGCTTAATTTTTGAATTTGTTTATACCCGTTAAGTATTCAGAATAATTTTATTTCCCAAAAAATTAGGGAAAGATTATAGCATCAGCAAACAATTCGTATTCTTCATCCTCGTTTAAGTCATGGACCTTCACTTTTTCTACCGTAGTATCTCCAATTATTTCAATAGGCTCTGCTTCTAATAAAACTTTTACATCAGACATTTTTAATTTGGTTTTTAGTTCCTTAGCTGCAAGAATCATCTTTAATGGCGTCATAAATACAACACGACCTGTTATTTCAGTTA
>JABXJU010000333.1 GCA_013375405.1 Candidatus Helarchaeota archaeon | reverse complement strand
CGGGGAGTTCCTTCAGTAACCTCCCCCAAGGGGGTGTCTTAAGGATTTTTCGCCATCCTTTACTTGGGCAAATTTTGGGTAGGAGCAAAATTTCCCATGAAAGAGTCGATTTTCAAAAAGTAAAATTACACTTGAATATAATTTCAAAAGATGCTAAAATATCCAGCAAAGAGCAAGATAAATCTCTTACCCTTATTATCATATCAAAATCTGGATATATGTCAAGAACAAATTTAGGTAAAAGAATAAAAGTACTAAGAAGTAAATCAAATATCTCTCAAGATCAACTTGCCAAAAAAGCTAATATTCCTTTCAGCACTTTGGTCAAGATAGAAGCTGGTTATACACCCAATCCTTCTATGGAGACATTGATAAAAATAGCCGATGCTTTCGGAATTTCGATTGATGAGTTGGTGGGGAGAAATAAAAAAGTGTAAAGAGAAAATAAGTAGCTGGCTTTAAATTTGGTAGTGTAATCAGCGGCGGTTTAAGAAAGAGGTAAATAGATAAGGACATAGGAGAAGAAAGTCTAATAAGAAATAGATTTAGAGAAGAAAAATAAATCATTGGAGGGAAATATGTCTTTGTCAAGCGAAATTGGGAAAGTACACAATGAATTATATAAGACAGTCAATGGAAATATAAGGGCACTATTTCCTCTTGTTTTGACTCTTCTAGATAAATTTAAATCAAAGATGAGATTAGGTGTTGCGGAACCAATTGAAGAAGCAGCTAAAGATTTTAAAAGAACTACGAAGCAAGGAATCGATGCAACTCTAATGAGGATTCAAACAGAACATCCAGAAATAAGTCCATTATTGAGAAAGACAATAGAAGCACATTTAACTGAAATTAGTGCTCAACCTGAATCAAGGATTAACCATATGGTGGATTATATCTCAAAAAGCAAGGGATTCCTTAAAGGACTAAATCGAGAAGACTTCATAGGAATTCTTTACGAAACCATGGCAAGAACGAGTGGAGAATTTGATAAGAAAGACGGGAGGTTTTTTACTCCTAAGAATATAATCCTTATTAATGTTGAAATAATGCGGTCACTCCTTGAAAAAGATAAGAATATAAATCTTTTCCCGCTAAATGTTTGTGATCCTTGTTGTGGTTCTGCAAGATTTTTGATTTATTGGGTAGAGTCAGTAAAAAGATATTATAAGGAAAAAGGAATTATTCCCTCGAAAAAGTTGAAAAATAAATCACAAGATATTTATGCAAGAAATTTATACGGCATTGATATAGCAAAAGAAATTGCGGGATATGCTTGTTGGAATATGCTATTTCACGGAGATGGAGCAACAAATATTGCCAATGCTGATTCTCTAAATCATTTTGGAATCCTTGGTCATTGGAATTTAATTCAAGATTTCATTAATGAATTTGAGGTTAAGTTTAAAGAAACGAAAAGGAGAATTCAGCAAAGACGACTGCAAGACAAACTTGATTTAGTGGAATCTAAGAAGAGCTCAATATTATATTTTAAAAATAAAAATGAAGTGGATATATCCTCTCAGAAGGTTGCTGATTTGATTAGATCAATCAATACTTTATTAGAAATTCATAGTGAAGTAGATTTAAGTTGGTGGCTAACTGTCCAAAATCTTTATAAATTAAAAGATTTTGACTCTATCAATGAGATTATGAAATTTCAATGGAGTAAAATAAATGAAGAGATTAAAAATGGATTTGACCTCATCATAACAAATCCTCCATTTGGCAGAGGCAAAAATCTCCAAATCAACAATCCACATATATTGGGACAATATAAGTTAGCTACTGAGGCTTGGATTGGTGATTTAACGAAGACCTTGTTAGAAAGGTTAATTACAAAGCAATTCGGGATGAGAGTTGAAGACGTTTATTTCCAATGCCTCTGTGAATTGGGAAAACTTAATCAGAGAGATAGATCTAGACTAACAAAGACTCGTATAAAAAAGATAGCTAATGAGATTCTTTTTGAAGGTGAAGGCAATAAGAAAATCATAGGAGAATATCTAACTTCAAAAATTACCAGCAAATTAGAGAGGGAATGGATAAAGATAGAAGATGTTTTTAATTATGAGCATAAATTAACTTTAAAGGATTCAGATACTGGTGAAGAGCATACAATTTATTACGACGAAGAAGGAAAACCGTTGCTCTTTAAGAAACAATTACCAAAACAGGTTTTATTTTTAGAGCAGTTCTTAAGGATGCTAAAAAATGGAGGAAAAGTATTTACTGTTATTGATACTGGAGTCTTATCAAATAATGATGATGAGTATGTAAGGCGTTTTCTATTCAGAAATTCTCGAGTTCACGCTATAGTTGAGTTTCCTCATAATGCATTCAAGGCTGCTGGAACAGGCGTAAAGACTGCGATTATCCTTTATGAGAAGATGCCAAATCCTCTAGATGATTATAAAATTTTTGGTTCTTTGCCCCTTAAATTGGGCTATGTGCTAAATAAGAAAGATACTCCCCCTGATCCTGACAATAATGATTTAGGTAAAACACTTTCTGATTATAGAGAATTTATTGGATTAAATAAAATATGCAACAGAGATGAATGGAAGAAAGAAGGACATTGTAGTTACTGGAGAAAATATATTGAGAAAGTAGAGGAAACTTAATGGCGCTTAATAAGTTATCGTCAATCTCTGTGATGGGTACAAAGCAATATTTTTCTACTCATAAAAGACTTGACGTTTACTTTGTCCATCCTGAGAAAATCAATGCCTATAGATATATAAGAAATGTAGCTGAAACTAAGGGATATGATATAGATGACTTAGAACATTTGCTAATGCTGAAACCAGAATCTGGCAGGGGTGCTAAGGAGCAAGCCGGCTCAGTGATGGTTATAAAGCCTGGGTTATTAAGTTCTGATTTTTTAATAACTGATAATGTAGCATGGACTACGGAGGATGATTTTAATACCTCTGAAAAGGGACAATTAAAGAATGGAGATATTCTGATTCTATCAGCATCTCATGCTACAGGTTATATTGGCAAAAATACAAGTATGTTTCTAAACACAGATGATACAAAGGCAATTTGTATTGGTGAGTTAATAAGATTAAGACCAGATAATAAAAAATTAAATCCATATTATTTATTAGCGTATTTAAACAATCATAAGATAAGGCTATTTTTTCAGTACGCTGTTAGAGGACAGACTGTCCATTTGTACCCAAACGACATCAGAAAAATTCCAGTGATATTGCCTCAAAGAAAAATAAGATCGGAA
>JABXJU010000069.1 GCA_013375405.1 Candidatus Helarchaeota archaeon | reverse complement strand
TACCACCACCGGGAATTGGACTTCCATGAAAAAGATAACCACCGAGACCTCGTGGTCTTTTAGTCCCACCATCGCGGTGGATGGATCTGGACACGTGCACGTCGCGTGGGAGGATGCGACTGATTACAAAGGCGCGGGCACGGATTGGGATATCTTCTATAAAAAGACCGTCCTAGATGGCCTCAGCCCTGGGGCGTGTGAACTAAATGTTTCCTTTCCATTTCCCCCGAATTTCGTGTTAGAGGACACGTTATTCGAAATATGGGGAGGGAATGATGTTGGCGGAGCAGGGATTAGCCACTATCAATATAAAGTTGATACCGGCGAGTGGCTGACGGCGTCCAGTTTTTCTCTTGCAGGGATTTCAGATGGTCCGCATGTCATCTTTTATCGAGCCGTCGATGCCGTTGGCAATAATGGGACCGCCCAAAATGTGACGGTGTACTTGTTAGCCAATGATACGGATTATGATAGCGACGGGCTAACGAATGCCGCTGAAATCTACGGGCATGGATCCGATGCCTTCAATCCGGATACGGACGGGGACGGCCTTGCGGATGGGCTTGAGGTATGGACCTATGGGACGAATCCGACTACCCGCGATACGGATGGGGATGGGCTTTCCGATAGCGAAGAAATCGCTAAGGGCTCAGATCCGCTCGATCCAAATGATCCCCTGATTGGGAGGCTGCTCTTAATACTCGAACTAGTATGTGGTATAATAGTAACAGGCGTAATAATTCGAATTGTAAGACAAGAAGAACGACCAGCTCCATCGAAAGCGAAATCTGTTAAGAAAGGTTTTTGAACCTGAAATATTAGACGGCTATTCCTCCAGAACCTAGCCAAAAATGGAATAGAGCTAGATTTTCAAATTAGCATACAATTATGTATAAATAATGGAAATTCAAAGCGTTAACTCTAAATAACTCACCCTTCAGGAAATTAATAAATGCCATCAAAAGAAGACGAATTAAATATCTTGACCGAGTATATGTACGATTTCGTTGATACTATTTGTAAGAAATTCGGACCGCGATACTCATGTAGCGAAGCAGAAAAGAAAGCAAATGTTTGGATTAAAGATGAATTAGACCAATTTTGTGATGAGACCTTTATTGATGAATTCGAGACTTATCCTAAACTCTATCCATTAGGAATATTTAAAACAATTCGAATTTTAGGAGGAATTTCATTTATTTTTATGCCTCTCAAATATCCAGGTCCAATTTTTTCCGCAATTTGCGTGATATTAGGCTTGATGGTTTTTTACTTCGATCTTTTTGGGATGAAGGAATCGATTAGAGTTTTCTTTAAAAAAGGAACATCAAGTAATGCGTTCGGAATAATAAAACCAACTGGAGAAACTAAGTTCCGAATTATTTTTGAAGGGCATACGGATAGCGCTATTGAAATGAAGATTGCAAGTTTTACAGATAAGCCACCATATCTGAGGATTGGTTTAGGTATATACTTTATTGCGCATACAATTATTTGTTCAATTATGAAGTTCATTGGTCAGATAAACTCAGGACCATTAGCCACTGGTGTTGATTGGGGGATTTTCTCTTGGACAACAATTGATTGGATCTATTTTCTTCCATTTATTGTTTTATATCCTTTATTTCTCTGGTTTATCAGTGGCTTTATTGGAGACACAGTAGTTTTAGGGGCTAATGATAATTTGGCTGCAAGTGCAATTAGTGCAGCTGTCGGCAAATATCTAAGCAAAAATCGACCCCGAAATATAGAGGTTTGGGTTGGGTCTCAGGGTAGTGAAGAAGTAGGGGACCAAGGAGCGAGGTACTTTGTAAAAAAATATGGAAAGGAAAAAGGTTTGTTAGATAACGCCTACGCTGTTGTATTAGATGCTTGTGGAGCGGGAAGTGAAATTTTCTTAATTCATAAAGATACGATGCATCACGCAACTTATAGTATGGAAATCATTACACGAATTCAAAAGGCGCATGAAATGCTTAAAAAGGAAAACCCTGATATTATGGGCATCGATTTTGGGAGAATTCCTCTGGGATCTTCAGATGCCTGTCGATATGTTCATGCAGGGTACAAAGCAGCGACAATTATAGTACGTGATGCCGCATTAAAGAAACCCAAATATTGGCATTCTGTTAAGGATATCCCAGAAAACCTCGATAAAGATGTTCTTCACAGTATTCTAGAAATTTGCTTAAACTTTGTTGAGATTGTTGATCAAGAATATGATTAACACAGTTTCGTTGGAATAACTTGGGGTGAGCCTTCATAACCCGTAAAAACTAGAAAAAATTTTAAAGGAACACATTTTTAAATTTACAAAACTCTTGAGCTGTTCCCACGAGATCCTGCGCTGTATCGGCAGGTATGCCCAGACGTATTAGCGCGTTTGGATCGACTTGGGCAAGTTTGTAGAGGGTATCAACTTCTTTATCTACCAAAATCCCAACATATTCTTCAGCAAAGGTGTTCTTGATATATTCCTTAAAAAAGGTAATGTCTGTAAGTTGCGAATCCAGCTTAAATGTCTCGATTGTGATTATCTCTTTTTCAGGTTTCACTTCAGTAGTTGATGGTGGTAGAGCTGGAAGCTTAGTAAGATCGTGGGAGCTGAGAATATGTTCCATCTTTATATAGCAGGATACTCTTGGATCGAGAAGAAGAGGAAAATTGAATGCGCTAAATGGGAGATATATAATCTTTTCTGGTTCTTGTAAGAATTTGGCGAAAAATTGTGCTTCAGCATCCATAATTTCCTCTAGTGTTAAAGATTCCAGTTTTCCATCGATGTTATATCTATAAGTATGTTGACAAATCAAATTATAGAAATGATCCAACACTTTACGAGTAGTAGGATTGGGGTAATACACGCGATCCTCATTTTCATCTATGCCCGAGTAGAAGTCTTGAATAGAGAATTGCTGTTGTTCAAGCCAACTCTTCAATTCAGAAGGTTCCTCCTGAGTGAGAACTGATGGTTGGAACGCACATAATAGATAATAACGGAACACTGGACGGTATGTATCCATCACATCATAAATAATTTCTTGATTACGCTTATTTTCGAAGGTACGGGGACTATATACGGTATCCCGTTGATGGATCAATCCAGGGCCTGGGTAATAGAAAGAAAATCCTGCTCTCTGTAAGGCCAGTTGAACTCTACCCTTTAATAAATAATACATATAGTTCAAGGCGGCGTTATATGGATCAAGGGCCTTAGCTCCCCAATAGAGGTCTGTCCGCACGAAGCGGTCAATTTGACGCGATACAAAATGAAATTTTTTCGGAAGTGCCTGCTTTAAAAGTTCCCATACTCCTCGCTCGGCATCGCCCTCATGACTGCGGAGCTTGTTGAGAATCCGACCTGGGTTAAGGTTCGGTGAGATTTGGATTTTCTGTTGCTCTTTTTGTATAATTTGTGGAAGTAGGTAGAACATTTGGTGGAGGTTCTTATTCAATTTGGAGCGCAATTTGTCATCGTTTTTTTCATCATCCAGAGCATCATCACCCGTTTCATCATCCGCTACAACTTCACTAATTAATAACTCTAGCAAGTATTTACGCTCATCAACTTGTTTTTGTAGAATTTGGTGGCAGAAGTACATGTGGTCGAGCTGTTGAATAATAATATCACGAACTTTATTTAGATTTATTAACTGTTGTCGTAGGGGACGCAACCAGTCAGGACACTTCCGCTTATCCCATAGGTACTCCACCCCGACTTCATTAGGCGGAGAGGAATCCAGAATTTTACTTAATTTTTGCATGCGTGTATCAGCAATTTGGAGGCAGAATAAGATATTCGACTGGATTTTTGCCTTTACTAGATCGCATGCCTTTCTTAACTTTGCCCGCTGGTAGAGATCCAGCCCATGCTGTTCGAGAAGTTGTCGGAGCCGCCTCTCTTTCATATAGCGTTGCTGATCCGCGGCAATTTTCTCCTTTGGTACTGGTTCGACTTTAACTCCGTAGATTCTCAGGCTTTCAGGGTCCATAGTCAAAGACCCTCCTGCCAGATAAACATATTCTACTTGGTCGACGAAGTTGCGCTCCCACCCACGTCCCTCAATTGTGAATACGGGAATGCCAGAACCTTTCGTAACTAAGTGTAGTGTTTCACCATACTTCAAGTAGATGTTCCGAATCCGCTCATGCTTCTTGATATATTTATATTTGTCCGTCTTCAAAATTCGATGATCGGGGATAAGAACATTTCCCTTTAGAACATACCGCGCTTGGCGCGCTCGCAACACGAGGGCTTCACACTGAGAATTGTTACAAACGGATGCACGCTCGAAGGTCGGAATGAGCATAGTGTCGGATTCCCCACAACGCGGACAGCGTACCTTATCATTGGCATCCCGCTGAAGGTCGTGAAGGAATGCCATGTTGAGGATTTTGCGCTTATAGGACATGCATGCTGGATGCCTCCGACGAATCCATTTTTTATACAATTTACATTCCCCACATCCCCTATACCCTTGAGGGCGATCTTGCGGAGCCCAGCGGAACTGCTCACAAGTCCCGCACTCATCGAAGGATACTTCGGGAGTGAATTCCTTCAACCAATAACGGTCGGGAGGACGAGTACCCTCACTATCATAATCGGCAATCTTGCTAACCTCATCTTTTAATATAGAGTTCAAAACCGCGTGAATCATTTTCCGTGAGAACTTGAGAGGTGTATCAGCTTCGGGCATGACTTCACGCAATTTGGATTGAATTTCTTCAATCGTGGCACCCTTCTCACCCACCTTTTGGAGAACTCCATGTACAGGGGCCGCATAGATGGATTTCTGCGGGACCTTACGCCAAGATCGGCGCGCAGGTTTCCACTGCCACTGCGCATCAGGGTCCTGATAGCAATGAACTACTTTAATTAATCGTTTGTACATTGCGTTATTACGTTGAGTAATGCCAGAAGGAGGTGGCACAGTCGCAATTTCACCATCCGTCTGAAGATGAGCTTTGTACGCCTTCCAGACAGCGTACATACTTATGGCAAGCCAGATAGCGGTCTTCATATAAGCGTTGGCATCTCCCTCAGAAAGAAAATTTTTCGCCGCACATGGCAGAATAATAGATTGCAAAGCTTTTCGGTTCTTCACACCGCTGATGTCTATTTCCTCCATGAAGGCACGGATATTTCGCCGCTTCTCAGCAAGCCATTTAGGATCGTAGTACCCGACCTCTTCACCTGGTTTTGGGGTAATAGTATAAACAATAAGTTCTCCTAGCTTTTGCCTATATTTTGTTTGAAAGTCAGGCGTGTGTAGCCCATGCCGTTGGAAAAAGTGGAGCATCCTCGCCGCAACTCCTGGATTCAACCCCATTTCGACTACCGTCCGTCCAAGATGTGTCAATGCATAATATCCTTTGTGTTTCCGAAGAAACATTTTTCCCTCTAAGTACTTTAGAAGATTAATAATACGATACGGAACTTCAAATCGCTCCAAACTTTCTTCTAGCTCCGCTTTAGTGCGTTGATGAGCATAAAGTTCTTCCAATATGAGCTGTTTCAGTACTTGGTTAAGATTATGACGCGCTAGCCTAGTATGCAGTCTTACGTTGTATTTTTTCACGGTATGTTCAAGTTCTTTAAGTTTAAGCCCCTTTACCGTGATCTGACTGATGACTGGGTCATTAGCTAAGCGGAATCCTTTAAGTTCTCCTTTTCCCCATGATTCACGGGGATCTGGGTCCACGATGATTTTCTCCTCATACAGCTCGTAACGCATTTCCTCTGATATGAGAAAATACACGTTCGGAACTTCTTCGCGGGACCGCCCGCACATTTGCTCTAATTGGGCTGGAGAATAAAGTTCTGGATCTGTTATTATAATATGCTCAATATTATTAACATCCACACCGACCTCGAGAAGCGGGGAACAGCAGAGGAACTGGATTCCCCTCTGTTTTTCAAACAATGACATTACCTTCTCCCGTGCATCTAGAGAGCGTCCGGCATGGATGTAATCCACTTCAATATAAAATTTTTCTCCAAGATAATCCTTTTGTTTGACCACCCTATTGAGTGCTCTATGAATAGCATAAGTTTGTGGGCGCGAGTGGCAGAAGATAAGCACTTTCACGGGATTAACTTCCCCTTGCGGCGTTACGGCCTCTTCTGCAATTGTTTGACAAATGTCCACGACGTGTCCTACCTTTTCCTTTCGAGCCTTTTTCGCCTCATCCTTATCTGGAGGGAACGGGGGAAATTTCTTTAAAATTTCATGGTAGGCGAATGTCCGCTCCTCCTTACAGTATAACAATTCGCAATCCAAACGTTCGGCCCAATCTTGCGCCGATTTTATATCAAATGAGGCACTAAGAAGGCAGAGTTTGCACTTAAATTCTTCCCGCAATTTGTAAAGTAAAGTCTCTAGTTTCCATCCGCGCTCTTGGTCCTTAATTCTATGCGTCTCATCTACCACGACCGTTCCAAATGGTTTCTTAGTTTTGAAGTAATGACGTCCTTGTATTTGGAATAAGAAGGCACGAAATGCTTCATAGGTAGCAATAATGATTAAACGCTTCCGATAACGCTCCAAATCCTTCTTTCGGGGGTGGTTCTCCCCAGACACCGAAATCACTTTGACAGTCAGCTTTTTAAGCTTAACCCAACCGATCTTATGATATTTTCGTAAAATATCCAGTACTTCATGTTCCGTCCTCTTCACTCTATAGCATATTTCGGTGATAGTGTTCTCCCCAGTTGCCGTCAGGAGGATATCCGCCTCATTTTGCCCAACCTCTTTCTCATCGAATTTAACTAGAATTGGAACCAGAACAGCGCTCCTAATTCCTATATCACTACTTTCGATTTCGATGTTCCCAAAAAATTTCTCAATCTGTTTCTTTTTCTGGCTTAATAGTGCAGTTGTCGGCACAAGGTATACTCCAATCTTTTGTTGGACTAAGGAATCAAATAAGGCGGCAAAGGCAACATTCGTTTTCCCTCCCCCAGTATTTGCGATCAATAAAACACTTCCCCCACTAAAAATAATTCGTGCTCCATCTACTTGGAAACCATATAAGTTTGATACATCAAAGCTCCTTTTATATTTTCCATACCGCCCTAAATATCCATAGAAGCTTCCATATCGCAGTGGGATATCTGTTTTCGTCCAGTCCGGATGCTGAATCACCTCCTGCCAAACTTTAGTCATCAATTATCACTTTTAAAGTTCTAGGGATTCTATTGAAAGATTATCTTATAAAGATTCAAATAGATTGAGGTATAAATTATTTATGCTTTATATTAGGATCGAGAAATGTAGAATTAGGAGGGATTTAAAGATGTCGGGCTAGAAAAGAAGCCAGTTTATGATGAGTTTATATAGGATAATGGAGAAAAGTATTTAAGAATAATATAATCATTTTAACAAAAAAGTTGAAGTGGATAAAAATGAAAAAATTTGATATGAGGTTAAATAGTGCTTTTAGAAAGAATTTTTGGAGTGATGAAGAAAGATGAAAATATTTGATACGGTCTTCTTAGCGGAATCAGTAACTACCAGAGCAAACAATTTGGTGATGATAACACATCCTAAGAATGAGAGGGATAGAAAAAAGGTCTCCCCATTTACGAAGATTGGAAGAATTGGTGGACATACGATCAAAGGTTGGATAAGACATGCGATGGCAAAACTTTTGATTAGCCACGGAATAAGCGTGTGTCATCCATTATCGAAAATAAGTATTACAGGTGATCGCAATAAAGAGTATTTCAAGAAGGATCTAGCTTTGGGGTATCATTCAAGAGGTGAGTGCGCCAATAATGGGGGGTGTTTACTTTATCATATGTTTGGAGATCTTGATAAGCCTGCTAATTTAATGACGAAATCTGTATATTTCTATCCGACAATCTCAGGGAATTCAAATGCCACAAGAAATATTAATCGGGCTTTTGGAACTGTGGGAAGGGGTCGGCTTGAGGTGATTAATAGCAGTCCCCGTTGCCAAAGCGAAAGCCACCAAGTATATATGACAGTAGAACATATTTCAGGGGTTGCGATCGAGGCACCTTTGAAATTAATTTTACGAAATTCTACTCCAGATCAAGAGGTTGTTTTGCTGAACACACTTAATTTTCTGAATACTATGGTACAAAATGAAAAATTTGACTACTTACTTGGCGGTATGAGAACTTCAGGGTATGGGCGAGCCAATATTCTCTTGTTAGAGCCGAAAAGGAAAAAGAAAAAGCAGAAAAATGCGAGCTTATTGGAAAATGAAAATATAGCGCTTGAATTAGAAGAAGAAAATCTCAAAGGCTTCAAGATTCAGTTCAAATTAGAGAAGGAAGTCGCCAAGGATCTTGAGAAGAAATTTCAGAAAATAATAGAAAAGGAGAAGGAGAAATTTCCAATCATTGAGAAAGAAGAGAAGGATTCATAAGATTCTAAAGTGGTGGATACATACATATGTCAAAAATAATTCGAATTCTCTTTAAATTCGAGTCAGAATATGCAGGTTCGCCCCAGTATATTTCGGGAAATGCGCTTCGACATGCATTATCTTTACAAGTGAATTCTTCAATAGGAATATTTACTGCAAAGGGAAAGCTTACTAAATCCCAATCTTATAATGACTTTTTTTTACTTCGAACCAGAAAATATTTTTTACGTCCATATTTTGAAATCTGGTGGGATAAAATACAACAAAAAAAAGCTTATAGGTGCTTTTTTCTCCCTCAATTTGTCACTTTCGATATAATTAATCCACCAGAAAATTTCATCAAAATTATTAAGAATATAGAATTGCTTCAACTCGGAGGTATGCGGAATGTTGGATTTGGAATCGTCTCTCTCCAAGATCACATCGAGATTAATCTTGATGAATTGGATTATCCAAAAAAAGCCTCACATCTAACGCTAATTTCTCCTGCAATATATCTTCCGTCATTTGTAGAGCTTTATGATTGTAGACACAAGCAGGTGGAGATTTGGAATCATAATAATGTAAATGTCGTCAATGTAATTGCACCAGGACAGTTTTTTCGAATAAGGAACGGGAAAAATATACAAAGCATAGCGAAAAAAGGGATATTAAGGAAGGCTGCACTTGGAAAACTCGGTCTCGGGGAATATATTGTTCATGATTGGAAAAATAATTAATGGATGAAAATTATGATCACTGAAAAAGAGATTTTACAGATTTTGCGTCATGATATGCATAAAATTCAGATTGCAGGAGCACCACGTCATAAAGATGCGCTTCTAGATACAATTGCCCAAAAAGCGGATGCAACCGCCGCTTGGATTAGTCGAAATTTTTTAAGGAAGAAATTTGAAAAGGAACTTCATAGAAAATCACTCATCTTTCAGGAACGTAACTTTAAGCAACCGCGTAGCCAAATTAGTCAACATCGCTTGGAAGCGGCAAAATTTTTTGAGGAATCAGATGCAAAACAGTTACATAAAGCCATTGTGAATTCTAAATTATTGAATCTCTATTCTGAAGCTCGATCTTTCCCCTATACCTCACTTAAATATCACATTTTGTTGTCCTGTGCGCTTTATTATAATTTAAAGAATGGATATCAGTTAAAAGATTTGTATCTCTGCGAAAATTTCCCTGTCGAAAGCCCCTTCCAAATTATTTATCAGGATGAAGCTCGAATTTGGTCAATTCTTCCTCAACAGAAGGAGGGAATGACAAAAGTCTACTCAAAGTTCTATACTTCCTGGGAGTGTCGCAGAAAATTAAGTTTTGGAGGTGATCACAAGATTTTTGACGAATTACTAACCACTATCGGGAGTTGGACCACAGCACTGGCAGCTATCGAAGATTTCTTCCAATTTATTAAATTTTAATATGGCTCAAGAGCTCAAAGAAAAATATCCAGCTAATGCATGGCATAGATAATAAGCCCGTTTATTGATGCGTTTTCATAGGCTAATGGTCTTTATGAATACCTTCGGGCTGGATAGTTCTTTAGCGAGCTTTTGGGTATTGTATGGTATCGATAATAAACCAAAACAAAACCTCTTTAATAATACCTATCTCGATTTCCTCTATTTAAAGGGCGGTGATAATCACCGCCTAAATACTTTCTATTTTAGTTTTAGGGGATTAAATTTGTGCTAATTTTAGGTAGTTAGCATATCTTTCGCTGTTTATTAATTGATGAAGAAGAAAAAATTGATCTGTTAAAAATTTTTAAGGAAATGATACTTTCATAAAATTTAATTAATCAATTTTGATTGTGATTATTAATAAAAGTATTAAATTTACAAACGAAATATTTCAGGAAAAAAACGAGATTAGAAGGTCTCTATCAATGGTCGAACCGCATTCTATAATTGTTCAGCCAGTAATGTCAGAAGCATCATTTGAAATGCTGGAACGAGAGAATAAGCTGACCTTTATTGTACGTCGGACTGCTAATAAGCATTTAATCAGATGGGCTGTCCAAAAACTGTATGAAGTCAGGGTAGTGAAGGTGAATACCTTGATACTGCCCGATGGACGCAAAAAGGCGTATGTACGGCTTGCACCTGAATCAAATGCTGTAGATTTAGCCACTAAACTTAATATCTTCTAAGAATTAGGAGCGGAAAATAATGGGTAAAAGAATTAAAGTTCAAAGACGGGGACGAGGAAGTCCTACATTCCGAGCTACAAAGAAAAGAAAAAGAGGTACCGTTAAACATCCCACTCTTTCGACTCATAAGGATAAGCCGCTCGAAGGAGAAATAATTGATTTAGAACATGAACGAGGACGTAGTGCGCCTCTTGCACGAATACAATACGAAAATGGGAAAAAATCGTATATGATCGCTCCTGAAGGAATTTCAATTGGAGAAGAAATTAGAATTGGGTCTCCTGAAATTAAAATTGGCAATACGTTACCCTTAAAAGATATTCCTGAGGGGACTTCTATCTTTAATATCGAATCTCAACCGGGTGATGGTGGTAAATTTGTTCGCGCCGGTGGAACTTATGCGACTGTCGTTACTCGTGATCCAAGCAAGGTTATAGTTAAATTACCTTCCGGAAAATCAAAACAATGTAATCCAGAATGTCGGGCATCGATTGGTGTTGTAGCAGGTGGTGGACGGACAGAAAAGCCATTTGTGAAGGCAGGTAATAAATTTCATCATTGTCGGGCAAAAAACCAGAAATGGCCGGTTAATCGCGGTGTGGCAATGATCGCGGCATCACATCCGCACGGTGGCGGGCAAAAGCAACACATTGGAAAGAAAAGTTCTTGTGTATCTCGAAATGCTCCACCAGGCCGAAAAGTAGGGCTTATTGCAGCAAGACGAACTGGAAGAAAGAAAAAATAAATAATAATATTAATCAGATAATTTCTTTACATAGTCCTCAACTAATTCGATATACTCAGGGATTCTAATACTTTTAGCAAGACTCTGAGCTTTTTTGTAATAATCGAGTGCAGTGGATTTTTCGTTGAGAGATTCGTAAGCTTCACCAATTTTAATAAGATAAGTAAATTGGAACTCTAGATTTTTAGATTGTTTGACTAATTTTAAAGCTGCTTGATATTTTTCAATCGCCTCAGGAATGTTTTTAAGACCCATTAAACAATCACCAATGCCTTCTAAAGAAGAAGCCTCATCATCTTTATTCTTAAGAGAGAGGGCAATATTTTTTGCGTTTTCATAATAGTCTAAGGCGTTTTTCCATTTCTGAGATCCAAAATATGCGTCGCCAATTCCTATTAAACAAAGAAATTCAAGTTCTGAATTGTCTAGAGATTTGACGATTTCCATCGATTGATTAAAAAATTTAATTGCTTTATCCCACTCTTGGAGAGAAGAATATGTATGTCCAATATTGATTAAACAAGAAAATTCACCTTCTTTATCATTTAGTTTCTTAGCGAGTTCTAATCCTTTTTCATAATATTCTTTCGCTTTATTCCATTGTTCTAGGGTACAATAAGAATCGCCTAATCCCTCATAGCATGCATAAATATCGTCTTCATTTTTCAATTCAGTTGCAATTTTTAGGCATTTCTCATAAAATTTCATTGATTCTTCCCAATTACCGACAGATGAATAGGTTTCTGCTATTCCTATTAAACACATGCATTTGCCCTTGCCATCTTTTTCTTTTTTAAAAATTTTCAATGCCTGGTTAAATTTTTTCCGAGCGAGTTCCCAATTCTCTGAATCAAATGCATCATCTGCTTGATTGAGTAATTTTTCTGGATCTATTGACATTCCATTTCGACTCTCCGTTTAATTTATTTTTTCTCTGAACTCTTTTTTCTTGCTCCTTAAAATTTTTATTTGTATTTTAATTTATTCGATATTAGAATTCTTTTAAATACATTGCCATGATAACTCATTGCAATTATTAATAAATTTAAGCGATTCAGTAAAATCAAGTAAAAATAAAGAATCCATTTAAAAAAATTGGCTATCTCGCAATGCCCACTATAAAAGAGTATCGCAAGCAGGGCATCGAACCATATACCCTTTGGTTTTCAGTCTTAGAGTTTTTTCATCAAATTTTTTATAGCAATAAGGGCATCTATTTGTTTCAATATGCAAGGAACCGGTTTTAAAAGCAGTATAAGGAGAATCTATGCTACCTTCAACTATCCCTTTACTGGTGGTGGAGGGGTGTTCTTTCTTGAATCGTGTATTAATATGATCTTTCAACTTTTCAGCAAAAGTAAGGCGAATATTTTTGGGAGCTTTCTCTAATATATGAAAACTTAAAATACTGAAGATGCAATAGGCAATATTTCTAATTTCACCATTTGTTAAGTTAGGATATTGCTTTAATTGTGCCAAAGCATAATCATAGATATAATCTGCAAAAACAGTCAAATCTTTTGTGCGAAGGAAGTCATCGAATTTTTGGAAGGGTTCTCCAAGATTTTTAATATCACTTAAAAGTAAAATGAAGGGGTCTTTATATGCGCACTTCATTTCGCATAGTTCGCATTCGTATTGGTTGGGGTATTTTACATCAATTTGCTTTATCAAGTCCACTTCAGGTTTCGGATTTTTTCCCTTCGATTCTGTGGGCATTCTAATTCCCTTAGCAGATGGAAGTGAGGTACTCATTATAGGTTGTTGCGGCTGCTGAGGCAATGGGGGCGATTTCTCTGAAAAATTAAATCCGCATTCTTTACAAAACTTTGCATCAACATCATTTATTAATTTGCAATCAGGACAAATTTTTCCTTGTTCTATAATTTTGGCTTTATCTTTTATTTTTAAGACGGACATTAGATGAAATAAAATATCTTCAATTATGATATCAAGTCTTTTGAGAATTTGATCAGGATTCCTTAGTTGGGTTGGGTCATCAATTGATATGACTTCTAGAATCATATTTGTTGTTTCATCAGAATCTGGGGCGATAAAAATCGATGCTTTATTTTTAATTGCATCACTTCCAATATTAAATTCAAGATATGCCCCATTATTTTGTTTCTGAAAATGAAGTTCTGCTCCTTTATAATCTTGAAGCAGTGGTTCTATTAATTGTGGTGTATCGTCAACAGAACTTTCCAGCTTTATTTTAATCTTCTTTTTTAAAACTTGCTTCAGCTCCATTGCCCTTCAAAAGTAATTCTCTATTAAAATCAATACTTCTTATAATTTAAAAGGAATTGGAAAAAGAAGAAAATTCAATAAAACATAAAGATATATGAGAATATGGATACAAATTTTGAAATCAGACGTAGTTTTTGACGCACATCAACTCGGCATTTAATATTACCGCACCTGCGGCGCCTCGAATAGTATTATGACTAATTAAACATAAGTTAATAGATTTTTCATCGAGCCCTTGCCGAATTCGCCCAACTGATACAGCCATTCCAGGTACTGACCCAGCCATACGGTCTAATCGAGGTTGTGGCCGATTTGTTTCTTCACGCACGATAAGGGGATCTTTTGGAGCGTAAGGTAACCCAAGTGAATCCAAACCTGGGAATTCCCTTATGACTTTTTTTACTTCGTCAATGTCAACCGGTTCTTTTGTCTTAATATATGCCGTTTCGAAATGTCCATCAACAGAGGGGACTCTAGTACAAGTAGCCGCCATTTTAAAATCAGCTTTCTTTATATGATCGTTCTCAAACTTTCCTAGGATCTTCTGTACTTCAGAAATGACTTTTTCCTCTTCACCACCAATGTAAGGGATGACATTATCTGTAATCAATAATCCTGGAACTCCCGGAAGACCCGCACCTGAAATCGCTTGCCATGTATTCATAATAGCTTGTTCAATTCCAAATCGGTCATTTATAGGTTTAAATACCATCGCTAAACCGATCGTAGTGCAGTTTGGGTCTGTACAAATCGCGCCTGACCAATTTCGTTTCTCTTTTTGAATTTCAATTAATTGTAAATGATCAGCATTTATTTCGGGAATCATTAAAGGAACATCTTCTACCATACGAAATGCACTGGCATTGCTCGTTATAACATATCCTGCTTTTGCAAATTGAGGCTCTACTTCCTTTGCAACACCAGAGGGAAGAGCTGAAAATGCAAGATCTGCTTGTTCTACAGCATTTGGGTCCATCGGTTTGATAACCATTTCAGAAATTTCTTCAGGAATGTTAGAACTAAGGTACCACGAATCTCGCATGCGATCCTTGTATTTCTGATCTGCAGAACGTTTTGAAGCTGCAATATCCACAATATCAAACCACGGATGTGGGTATAGGGCTTCTATCAGCCGCTGACCTACTGTGCCGGTACATCCAAGTATTACACATGACTTTTTATGCATTTTAACTATACCAACCATTGAGGTTTAATTAGAAATGGAAATGAATTCAAGTCTTTTAAATTTTACTTGTTTAGGTTTTGCAATAATTTTAATGTTTTTTGATATTAATTCACAATGTATAATCTCTGAGATTGCAGACTTAATAATAAAAATGATTTTGATTTTGTATTTAATTTACAATTTATAGAATTATGAAGTCGGGAGGAAGGATATTTGCATATCGCTGGGTTAGAATTTTCCAAGATTTGCCAGTTATTTTCAGCAACTGGGGTAATTTTCCAACAATTCCAGCAAATTTTCCTCGAATAATTAACGCGCCGCGGACACCTTCAATGGTTTCTGCAATTTCTAATCCATTTTGAACGGATTTTTCTAAATCAGGACCTTTTACCATATTTGCCACAGCTGTGGCAGCAGCATCACCAAGCGCTGCATTATTTGTTAGGACAGTGGCGGCATCTGCTTCTCCAAAACTCAATGCATGGCCAACGGTGCCCGAACTTGTTCCAAGTCCAATTGGGAAGTCCTCAGTTTCAAACCTGAAACCAATTTTACCTGATAATGGAGAATTTCCTGCAAAAATACCCACATTTATGGAGATATTGGAGATACCTGCAATTTCCCCACCGTCCTCGATGAGGGCTACTTTTGCCCCAAATTTGACCATTTGTTTAACCCCAAGATCCGCGAGCGCACCAGCAACTGCGGCCATAGGTCCCACTCCCGCAATTTCTCCCGCTTCAGCCATTAATGAAATTATTTCAGGCGCATCTTTTTCTATTCTAATCGGTTCGAGGGTTTTTAGGATTTGAGGATGCTGAGCAATATACAGTTCCAATTGATTTCGATGATGTTTAATAATTAAAATAGCTGCACGAATAGTCTTCGCCTTATCCGTCTTAAAGAAAATATCTGATTCTTTTATTATCTCTCGATGCTGAACTAATGGCAAATTCTTTTTCACACCAATTCTGCTTAAATTTTATATTTGTCCGTCCCATTTAAAAGTTCTAAAACTTTTTATGAGTAAATTATTTTAAACACATTATGCAAAAATCGCGATTACTCTTATTACTCATTCTTATGCCAATCGTCATATTTGCGATTTCGCAACATGTAAACGCTCAGGGCGACTCCTCTGTCTTAAAAGTAACGCTAGATAATGATATAGGGCTTGCAGAGGAGACAATGTTTGATGATGTGATTAGTACCGCACAGCAAACAGGTGTTGATCTTATATTATTAGAACTTAATACTCCAGGAGGAACAGTAGATTCAGTAACAGAAATTATGATAAAATTTGCTAATTCACCCATTCCTGTTTTTACATGGATTTCTGTTGGGGGAGTGGCATGGTCCGGCGGGACTTACCTTCTAATGGCTTCCCAGCTTGCAGGAATGGCTTCAGGGGCAACGATTGGGAGTTGCCAGCCTGTAGGGAATGATGGACAACCTATAACCGATAGTAAACATATCAATGCAGTTGTTTCATTAATGGTTGAACATGCTAAACTCCATAATCGTAATGAAACGCTAGCAGAAGATTTTATCACTGAAAATACTAATGTAGGGGCAGTTGATGGACTTAATAATCATGTGATCGAGTTTATAGCAAACAGTGTATCATCCTTATTAGCTCAATTAAACAATTATTCGCTGGTGTGGAATCAAACAGGAGGGGAAAATTATACAACTTTAGTGGAAACGTCTAGTGGGGTTAGTTTTACTGGTTCACTTATAGCAAATTTTACGGAACTGGCAATCGAGTCCGCTGATATCACCGAGTATAATCCCAGTATTTCCTACTATTTTATCCGCTTCATTACAAATCCAATGGTTGTTTCCATCTTTTTAACGATTGGATCATTTGGTTTAATAATTGGGTTGACCACAACCAACACTCATCTCGATGAGATAGTAGGTGGGATTGCCTTGGTTATAGGTTTAATTGGGGTTGGAATAATCGGAATTGCAGTAGGAGCAATAATATTATTCGTGATTGGGTTGGCCTTTTTCATCGCAGAAATTGAATATGATGTAGGATTTAACGGATCTCTTGCAATTGGGGGTGGAGTATGTATCGCGATCGCAAGTTTATTTATTATTCCTTCTGAAAATTATTGGACAGAGCCAGGTTTTCTATTAGGCGCAAAATGGGCTGCTTTCGGAATCAGCGTTGCATTTATCGCCTTCTTTTCACTTATTGCTATTAAAGTACTTCAGACTAAATACTTAAAATCAGACCTAGATGTGGACCAATTAGTTGGTAGTCAGGGATATGTAAAGAAAGAACTGAAGCCGGAAGGGCAAGTCATTGTAAAGGCAGAACAATGGAGTGCAATTGCCGTTGAAGGCACATGGCCCATTCATGAAGGGAAAGATATTGAAGTGGTAAAAGTCGATGGCCTACGACTTATTGTGAAACCAATCAAGGATTAAGTTAATACATTAAAAGTTCAAATTAATGTTTTTTGAGGAGCTTTCGGAGATATATTCACATTAAAAAAATCATTTTTCTGACCAATCTGTAGATGTCCATAAGTTCCATCGAATCCAAAAGGTTGGAAGGAAAAATTTCCTTTCCGGACTTCAATAATGGCTTTAATAAGATCTTCTTCAATTATTCCGTCTAATTTTGCCTCAATTTGTGGAGGCTCCATGAACCACATCTCGCACTCATTCTCTAAGGCGGCGACTATATTCTGATATACTTTGGAGACTTTTTTAGAAGTTGTACTTTTTATTTTATAATATTCCGCTACAATTTCAACTAAAGGCACCATATGCACAAAGTCACGTGAGTTTGAAGGCAGATAGCCCATTTCACGATCACCACCTTGTGCGATAGTTAATTCGAGGGCCCGTTCAAGGACACCTATAGTTAATTTTTTCCCGCAAATAGGGCATTTTCTATTTTTTGGTGTATATTTTGGGGAAAATACACAAAATTTATCCCCATGCCCTTGCTTACCAGCGCGATGCCCGGATAAGAAATACCGCCCCTCTGCAGGATTGAATTCAGCAGTCCGAACGATACTGTTGGTTCTAATGGCTTTTATTATTGCGGGATAAGTTAAACTTTTAATATTAAATGTAGTAAACTCTCGTCCTAACCGCGCTAGGTGATGAGAGTGGGCATCACTATTTGAGAGTAGTGTAAAATTATCTAGTTCAGGAATTAATCCTAAAATTATGGGATCCGCACTCAATCCAGTTTCAATTGAATGAATGATCTCTGTACTATCTCCAAAAAATTCATCAAGATGATTTATCGGGTTATTTGATCCAAATACACCTTGTGGAGTCATGACATGGGCAGGAATGATTTCAATTAGATCATTTATCTTATTAATTTGGAATATTTTGTTAGCAACATCTTTTCTATCCTCGCATTTCACGAAAGGACGTCCTATTGTATTCTTGACACCCCACTTCTCAAATAGAGAGATAATTTTCTCTGTCACTTCAAATGAGGGGAATAAAAATACGATATGAACTGATTTTCGACCAGTTCTAATAGCACAGGTAAATATTAATTCTGTCTGTAAAATAAATTTAATAGCACTCTCAAATGTGGGAGAAAAAACTCCATCAGATGATTCATTCAAAAGCTGTTTCAGGGTTGCGTTCCATCCCGGATGCAGAACATCGCCAGTACCTAATAACTCAATCCCTTTTAAGGGCATAGTTTCGGCTACTTTTTCGATATTTAAGTCACCTACCCCACCAGATGCGCCAGAATGGCAATGTAAATCAGCATTTATTTTCATTTCAATTCTCCCTTCAAGTAAAATATTTAAAGTTCAATTTAACGTAATGCTAAAACAAGGTTGTTACATTAATTTATTTATTTCCGTTTACAAGAAAGATTTTTATAGATTGTAATTGTTATTTTCTTGCTAAATTCTCCCGATGAGATGAAATCGGGGTTCAATTAATTAGATTTTAATGTGAAATATACATCATTGAAAGTATATTACGAAATTATGGTTGTTGAAACAATGGGACATCGAAAACATTCAGCGCCGCGCCATGGAAGCTTAGCGTATCATCCACGAAAGAGAGCAAGTAATTTTACAGGGCGATGGCGTAGTTGGGGCAACATTTCTTATGCAGAGCCAACTATTTTGGGATTTGCAGCCTATAAGGCTGGAATGACTCATGTTATCTTGGTTGAGGATAAAAAAACCAGCCCCTACTATGGACATGAAGTGAGTAGAGCAGCTACGGTACTTGATACACCCCCAACAATTGTTTGTGCTATTCGAGCCTATAGATTTACTAATAGTGCATTAAAAGTACTAGGGGAGGTCTGGGCAGGTGAATTATCAGAAGATTTGCGACGAAAATTTCCCACTCCAAAAGAATATAGCATGGATAAGGCACTTTTAGAATTAGAAAAGCAAATTAAGAATGCTACAGAATTACGATTAATTCTTCATACTCAGCCACGCCTCACATCACTCTCAAAGAAAAAACCTGATATATTTGAGAGTAAAATTGAAGGTGGATCCATCACAGATCAGTGGAAATTTGCGAAAGAGTTATTGGGAAATGAACTTAAAGTGAGTAGCACTTTGAAAGAAGGAGATTTTATAGATGTCTCTGCGGTGACAAAAGGAAAGGGATTTCAGGGACCAATGAAAAAATTTGGGATAAAAAAGCTCCCTCGAAAATCGCGAAAAACCGTCCGCGGTGTTGGATCTATTGGACCATGGACACCTGGCCGTACAATGTGGACAATTGCACGCTCTGGTCAAATGGGGTTCCATCAACGGGTGGAATATAATAAGCGAATCCTAAAAATTGGGATTGACCCTAAAGAAATTATTCCAGCAGGTGGTTTTTTGAATTATGGATTAATTCGTGGAGATTATTTACTTGTTTTAGGATCTATACCTGGTACCCGAAAACGAATGATTCGTCTTCGGAAGGCTATTCGCCCACCCAAAAATGTTCCTGATACACCACCCGATTTAGTTTATATCTCG
>JABXJU010000007.1 GCA_013375405.1 Candidatus Helarchaeota archaeon | reverse complement strand
TGGGCATTGAATTCTCACCATAGATCATTTTTCCTCCTAACGCCTCTATTTCGTAATTATAAGCATCGCCTATGGGAACCATGTCATCCATTTGGTAATAACCTACCACATCAGCCGTGTCTTCAACGAACTTCTTAGCATCATAATAAAACACTTTTGCCGGTGTTTGAGCTAAGAACATGGTGTGGTCGTGCATTTGAGCCGCGACAGGAACTGATGGTGCATTTCCTCCAATGAGGCTTATACCTCTTTTTATCTTCTTCTTTTTACCCATTTTAACTAATCCCCATCAGTTGTTTAGCTTTTTCTGCAGCATCTACAGCATCCTTACCCCAAGCATCAGCTTTACATTCGTCGGCAAATTCTTGGGATGTAGTAACGCCTCCGATCATTACATTGACTTTGTCCCGCAATCCTTCCTCATTAAGAATTTTAATGGACTTTTTTATCTCTAACATAGTTGTACTCATGTAACAACCCAATCCTAGGATGTCAGGCTTGAGCTCTTTCACCTTGTCAATAAAAGTTTTTATTGGAACGTCAACTCCTAGGTCAATGACATCAAATCCAGCACTTTGTAGCATGGTGATTACCATTCTCTTGCCTAAAGAATGCATATCACCCTCTACAGTTCCAATTACTATTTTTCCTGAAGTCGCAAATTTTTCAGATGTGAGATATGGGTCGATGACCTCCATCGCCATCTTGAAAGCCTCGCCACTCATTACTACATCTGGCAGATAATACTCGTTTTGTTTCCATTTTTCCCCAGCTTCTATAATGCCAGGTACGATAGCGTCATTCACTATACTTAAGTGTGGAATACCCTCTTTAATAGCTTTTTCTGCTAAACTTTGTGCTAAATCATCATCACCTTCAAGTACAGCTATTTCTAACTCTTTCAATGTTTTTAAATTAGACATATTAATAATTCACCTTCTATTTTAATTCGGTTTCAGATTATTAAGTTTGATAGGATGACTATACAAAAATCCTAACTTAATTATTTTGAAAAAAACAACTTTCAGATTAATAAAACAACTTTCAGATTAATATAAAAGTATATATTTAATACATTTTTCTATTTAATACAAAATAGAAAGGAAAGAAACTGGTTTCTATCCTAAAGTCCCTTTTTTTAGACGATTGAGCATTTTTTCAAATTTTAGATTATGGATTCATTTTTTTCTTTCGTCTATTTGAATAAAGCTTTTATTGACTACGAGAATATTCCATTTTTTTTTGTAAAACTACACCACCATTTTAACCATTTAAAAATTCATTAAAGTTCCTTTTAAACCCGCATATTCTCCTAAAAACATTCATTTTTTCACTTCATTAAATTGAAAGTAGTTTAATTAAGAACGAAGGACTGTATTTAACTGAAAAGTACAGAACTAGACGCATTATAGATTATGTAAAGAAAGAGAAAGGGTTTTTAAATGGATTTAAAGGCATTTGATGACATTAATGATGTTCTTAAAAAAGCACTTAAGGCCGATCCCGGTATAAAAAAGATTATATTAACCGATCGGACAGGCATCACGATTGCTCATGCCTCTAAGTCTTTAGAATATTTAGTAGAAATTGATGAGCTTGGTGTTATCGCCAGTCATATCTTTTGTGCAAGTAAAGAATTAGGTCAAAATTTAGAATTGAGTGATTTAAGTATAATAACTCTTGAATTCGATGATGGAAGAATTCGTATAGCGGCATGTGGAAATGGTATCATTTCTTTTTTCACGGAAAGAGATGTCTGTGTGATCAGGCTGTTGTTGAAAAGTTTAGAAAACGAATTAATAGAATTAATCGATAAATATCTCAAAGATCCCATAATTGAAGCCCATAAACTGAATAAAATGCTTTCCGAAGCCTTCTTCAATGTTGAGGACTGAAAATTTCAACTTTTTGAAATGATTTCTAAAATTTTTTCTTTTAATGATGGAATTTTAGTCTTAACAATGCTCCAAACAATCTCGAGATCTATCCCAAAATATTCATGGATAAGAATATCTCTTAATCCCGCAATTTTTTTCCACTCTACTTCTGGTTTCTTATCTTTAATTTCATTTGGAATGTTTTTAACAGCTTCTCCAATGATTTCTAGATTCCTCACTACACCATCTTGTATTAGTTCTTCCTTTACAAATTGATCAAAGGACAAATTATTTGAATACTTTTCAATTTTACGGATTGCTTCAAGGATATCACTGAAAAATGTTTTATATTGTCGATGCAAATTTCACGCTTCCCATAATATATGGTTTTAAATCTGGTTTTATAGCCTCGATAATTACAAGATCAACTTTACACTCAAATAAATCTTCTAGAAAGAATTTAAGCTCCATATAATTATCAAAAGTCTTTTGGCCTTTTTTAAATTCCACTAAAATATCAATATCACTTTTATCTTGTTGTTTATTTCTAATATAAGAGCCAAATAATCCAATTCTTTTTACTCCATATTTCTCAATTTTTCCCATATTTATTTCAATGTCTTTCAATATGGTTTCTGCCGTCAGCAAGTTTTCTAACTCCTTTTATAGAGCGAATTGACTTTTCATTTACTTACTATATTTATATAAACGATTAGTTAAAAATTAACAATAAAATTATAAAAAGCTCAGATTGAATTTGATTAAAAACTGAATAATAAAGGTGGAAATGTCATTGATAAAGGTTTCCTGCTCAAATGGGCGTTTAATTGTTGATAAGGGACTTATTACCAAGATTGAAGAGACTTGGTATGGTGACCAGTTTGATGTTGATGAAAAACTAACATTTATTTCAGAAAGTGGAGCGAAAGAAGCTCTCAAAATTGAAAATGCAAGAGTTGAGTCAAAAGTTAAGCCAATAAAATACCATTGGCCAGAGGCTGATCGGGTTGGCCTTCGAGAGGGGTATGCCTATGATAAAACTCTGCGGGCACATATATCCAAGAAAAAGTTGGTTGATTTCGCCGAATTTAATTATTCTACTTCCGATGGAACAAAAATAACACGTGAAATGGATATATTTTTTCTTAAAAAAACCCAATTTTCAATTTTCGGGATGAATACTGTCATAACCGTTGAAGGTGGTGAAAGTGGGAAAAAGGGGACTCTCCAATGGGTATTAAATGCTCAAGCTACCGCTGGATTCCTGAAGAAAGGACTCAAATATGCTCCGCATCCCGATAAAATAAAAGGTAGTGAACTTGGAGCAGACACCATTTGGTATGGTGACTCCCATCATCGTTTGGCGACTCACATGCAACTTCTTGCATCCACTGTCTATCAAAATAATCGCACAAAAATCATTGAGATTTCTATCCCGCAAAAAGAAAATTCACCAAATAAGATAGAGATCAGTTCAAAATCAATCGAAGATACCGCAGCTTGGAAACCTCAAAAAAGAATATTCCCTATAATTGAATTTTCAGTTGATGTTCCGGCTGGAAAAAAAGAAAATTACATCCTCGAATTCCGATTCATCTTTATTCCTGAACGAAATATGAATGATGTTTGTTTCATCGTTCCTGATTCAGAAGAATATTGGCCTTGTGCATATGCATGTGCTGTAAATCTCGGAGAAAAGCGGGAACATTTCGCCGCAATGACATCTTTCACTCGGCGCTTGAATGTGTTTAATCCGATTATGTGGTACCAAGAAGACCGACCACTGGATCCATCGATCTATGATTATCTTCTCTCACTCCGCGAGCTAGATAAAATTTGTTTATTTGGCGTGCCACGAATTGAGGACATACAGCAACTTATTATTCTTCTTTTAGATAGAGGAAGTGAACTTTCTGAACTCGATTTTTATATTTTCACAAAATCCGAGAATCTTAAAGAAATACAGGCGCGGAAAGAGGAAATTGCACAACGGGTTCTTATTGCCAGAGGAAAAGCTGATCCTGGAATCCTCGAAATTATCAAGAATATTATTAAAATTCATGCTATTCCAGATTTAAAAAACGCTCCTTTAGAATTTAGAAAAATCTTCTATCGGCAGGAAATAATTTCAAAGTATGATCGCCCCTCCTCTGAATATTTATTAGTTCTTCCTGACGATCCTTGTATAGCGGCTATTATCACTCCTCTTGCGCGGTATTTACAATGTCCTGTGCTCTTATATTCTGAAAATAGTTTCGATCTTGAGGATTATAAGGATTTAATCGAAGATTTTAAGGGGAAAAATCCGTTAGCACTGATTATTTACTCAAAAAAAGCCCCAAGAATCGCAGAACAACTTAAAAATTTTGGTTATACCAATTATGCAATAAATTATGACGATGAATCTGAGTTAGCAATTAAAATTGCTCAAATTTTAGAGACCCTTAAAGCTTTTAGCTTGGGTTTTGAGGGTAGTTTACGATCGAAATCCTTATCAAGTAGTCCTGATAAACCAACCCTCCTTTCCGTCTTAATGAAAATAGATTCAAATACTGGCAAGAAATATGAAAGTTTTCTTGATAAAGAACTAATTAGTGAGGAAATTCATCCACAAGACTATCTGAAAGCGGTCTTAGATTTTTCATTCAACCATTTCAAAGAATTTTTTAAAATTTATTATGAAAATTGGGGTTTTCTTGAAGAAGTTGTGTTCAACTCAGCAATTTTGTGTGAGACTATGGCGGATGAAGATGAAACACAACGTCGTTGCCATCTATTGATGGCAGGTAACTATGCTTTTTATAAAAATGCCCCCTTAATCCCAATTAGACCAACAACGGAGAAATTAGAAAATCTTTGTCAGACTTCAATAGGAGAAATTGATAATATAATCTCCAGTGGCGCCAATCCCGAAAAATCACTCAAGAAACTTGGAAAAGAAATTCATAACGCTTTGATAACACCGACTATAGACAACTTTCTTAAAATTCTCATTCCGAATAATCTCCCATACTTTACAGTCAGAAGCAGAATACCGCTTGAACTCATCCACGACGGCGATGCTTTCTGGAGCTTAAGACATGGATTTGGGCGTATCAGTGGACTCGATCAAAATTCCACAGCATTATTGACCAATTTATCGGTTTCCATCTCACCAATTCCAAAAGAAAGCCTAAAAATCCTTTTGATAGCTAATCCTACCTTAGACTTACCTGACGCTTCTAAAGAACTCGTTCAGCTCCGCCAACGCTTGAAAGGTTTCGAAATTGAAACGATTGAAGGCTGGGATGCCCGCGAACACGATGTTATTATGAATATTAATCAAGGTCCTAACATCATCCATTACTCTGGTCACGGTTATTTGGACCCAATATTACCCCTTCGAAGTGGCCTAATCTTAACAGATTCCCGATTGACTGCCCTTGAAATATCTCACTTGAAACTTTGGTCGAATCCTCTTATCTTCACAAATGCTTGCTTGAGCGCGGCCCTTGGAACCGCCTTTCTACATGCAGGCTCTTGCTTCTTTGTGTCACCTCTTTGGTCTGTTACTGATTTTGCCGCCTTGGAATACGCCTATGCCTTTTATTCCTCCATTATATCAGGTTGGGCATTGGGCGAAGCACAAAAAACCGCAAAAAATTTGGTTCATGATCTACTAGGTGGAAGTGAAGATTATTCTCACGATTTCACATGGCTCGCGTATAGCTGCATTGGAGATCCCTCATACTCTTTAATTTATGTAAAACCATGGGAAAAACAAGCTTTTGGCGAAATAATTTATGCTTGGCATTTTGTTAAACAGAAGAGTATTCAATGTGCTCGCAATAAAATCATTAAGAGCGTCTTTAATAGAATATTGATGGAGGTTAAGCAGCTTGCGAAGGAGTCTGCTGGAGATACAGCATTCGATCCAATCTTGCCTTTACTAGAACCTCTTGTAACGTCTATCACCTCTGCAACGGAAGTTAATTGGATACCCACGATGAAGTCCATTGTTACAAAACTTGACGAACTCGATAATTTAGCGAAAAAGATTGATAATTTATCCATCCAAGATCGCGTACGCCAACTCTTCGGGATGATTTTCATAGCTTCAAAAATCTAGATGAATAAAACGGTAAAATTAATTTTGAATATTTATAGGTTTTTTTCCCTCAGCTACACGAAAAACATTTTCCACAACGATATCTGTCATACGTACTTGGCTTTCTTCAGAAGAACCTGCAATATGAGGCATTGCAATGATGTTCTTGAATTGAAAAAGAGGGTCCTCAGGATCAGCAGGTTCTTCCCAATACACATCTAAGGCGACACCTGCAATCCATTTCTCTTGTAGTGCTTTTAGAAGGGCGTCCTTGTCGATGACAGGGCCTCGACTCACATTGATTAGAAATGCTGAGGGCTTCATTTGTTTCAACTCTGTTTCTGAGATCAAATTTCGGGTTTCTTCTGTGAGAGGTGTGTGTAGTGACACGAAATCCGCTTCTTTTAAAACATAATTGAGATCTTTAGGCCCCCCCAGAAATTCAAGATGATATTTCGACACAAAATCTTTATTTGGAGTGCGTTTAGTTGCATAAATCTTCATTCCCATGGAATATGCACGCTTTACTAGCTCTCTGCCGGAATTACCTAATCCAATTATCCCTAACTTTTTTCCAAATAATTCGGAGCCGATAGGATGCCCCAATATTCTCTTATTGAATGTAGCTTGACTTTCAGGCAGCTTTCGTGACAATCCTAACATTAGAAATATAACGGATTCTGCAACAGTGATAGCATTCGCTCCAGTACAATTAGCCACGTAAACACCATGTTCTTTGGCAGCTTTCCGATCTATTCCTTCAAGACCAACTCCAAATTGTTGGATTAATTTCAATTTTTTAGCAGCTTTAATGATTTCTTCCGTAATTTTCTCCATGGTTGGGATAATCACAGTAACATCCGCAACCTGCTCAATCAAGGGACGATCCATATCTTGCATTTTAAATTCAAAATTCTGCACCCGCTTTTTCACCCGATCGGCTGCCGTTTTCCATCCAGACCCACAGAATAGGATTTTCAAACCCTTCACCTGTAAATTTTCAATACCTTATTTGAATAAAATTATTACCTAAATTAGTATAATATGTTTTAATAATTACTATCATAAAAATGAATTAGACGCAAAAGGATTTTTATGGAAATTCAAGTCGATCTTGCCAATACTTTATCCATTCAATCAGGGATGCTTCAGGCCGGATATCTCACATGGAGTTTGTACGGAGAAAGTGAACACCAATCTGTTGAAATTATTCAGAAAAGACCGGCATTCCAAATCCGCGAGATGGGTGAAAAAAACTACGGAGGATACATAAAACTTCCCTCGCTCCACGCTAATGATGAATTTCAATTCAAAGCAACTCTTATTTTCTCAACTAAAACTCTCAAATTTCCAATCCTAAACTTTAGGTTTAACACATACTCCAAAACTTACATAACTCAATATTGTAGGAGCGCCAAATTTTGGGAAACCAACGATCCCGAACTAACTGAGATTGCCAAGAATTTATTATCGGAATCGGGCGATGATGTTCTTATCAATCTCCATAAGGCTTTCGAATTTGTTCATGACAATATCAAATTTCGCGAAAACCAGAATCATCGTTTAGGTGCTAGGCTCGCTCTAAAAGAAGGGAAAGGTGATTGTGACGAATTTTCTGACCTTTTTATTACTCTTTGTCGTATAAATCATATCCCTGCTCAACGGGTTATGGGTATATTAGTAACAGATGCAAATAATTATAGTTTACATGCATGGTCGGAAGTCTACATTCCACTTTATGGGCAGTGGGTTCCATTCGACGTAGCATTAGATGAATTCGCTTCGATTAAATGGAATTATTTGATTCGTGCTCACATGGGACTCAAATATGATGCTCCACTCGTTTTTTTTAGGTCAAAAGTTGGCAAAAATTTTCGTGCAAAGTTTGAAGAAGATGATGTAGCCCAAGTATCACTCATAACTTAAATAAATATACTCTTTCAGAAACTCTTTACTATTTGCTCCACTTTCCACTTTTCGTAAAATATAAATTTCCTTAAAACGGTTTATTTCAATGATGGTTTCATTTCTTTTTGAACTAAATTTATTGGATTTTCCCTTTGATTGGAATGAAAAAATGACTCTAGTCCTTATTCTATTCTCCGCAGGGCTTGTCTGCGTGGTGAGTGCAATTCTCCTAGCAATCTATCTCTTACGGAGCGATAAATTCACGACTTCACCCAAAGAGGAAGCAAAAATACCCCCTTACCCTTCCTTTAAAGAATTGGACGAAGAATCTCGCCTATCTCGATTAAAATCTAAAATTGGATCATTTTTTAGAAGTATTAAAAGCGTGTTCAAACGTTCTAAGGACGAAATCGAACTTCCAGAAGATGAACCTTTGAAATCTACTGCTGATATACCATCTGAACTCCCCGAAGAAGAATCCAATTCTATTGATGAAGACTCTAATTCTGAAATTTAGTATATCATATTTGGATATTCTGCAGTTATTTAATGAGAAAATACCCAGATACCATTATGAAATCTAAATGTCAAGGTTGTAAAGATTATAAACTAAAAAAACAACTACCCGATTACCAAGTGACCTTCAATAATTGGTGCGAGTTATTCCAAACGCCCTCTGCATTAATAAGAAAGTGTGACTTTCATCCAGGTAAACTCGAATCTCTCCCAAAAACGAAAATTGAAACGAAATTAGATGAATTCTTCAATATCTTTGCTAAAAAACGACCATCTCCCCCGCCCTTTCTGCAAAAGATCTGATTTCCTTACCAAAACTCGACAAAATTCCTTTTTATAGACTTTTCTAATATGAATCTATTTTTCGAGAATATATTACAACCGGTTCCACTATCAAGAGTATTATAAACTCCCCTAGTGGCTACTTTGTTTATAAGAAAATTGAAGTTTCTTTTAAAATAACACTTTTATAGATCTTCCCTTCTTTGATAATCTAAGTTACTTCTTATTACCAAGTATATACTTTTTTACAAGGTGAGATGTATGAAGCTCAATACTCGAATTTTGAAAACCTTCTCTTTTAGAAATCGAAAATTGAAAGGATTAAGTTTAGTATTTATTTTCTTTATTGCTAGTTTTATTGGTATCTTTAGTATATTTCTCCCATCTCTCCTGATTGGTACTTCTAGTGAGGATAAATCCCTAGATGTTAGGTCTGGATCCAATCTAGGGTATGAAGAAACTATTAGAGTATATGTTGATAAGCATGGGAATCTAACCGTCCTCGGATCGTTTCAAGGACCCCAAACTACCCCCGATGTGAATTGGTCTCTCCCTGAATATGACCTTGTCTGGCTGATTAATTTTGATGTCGTGAGTACTAATATGAAAGACTATTATTATCAACGTGGAGTGCAACTTTTCGAACCTGAGATATCGAAACAGGATGCGTATCTTTCTTTCTATTTTCTTTATGATGATGAAGGAATGATGGCTTCAGGAATGGAAAATCCTGTCGCACTCAATGAAATCGAAATGTATCAAGCGGCAGCAATCCTTAAGAGCGATATTGAAAGGGCGTTCGGGATTCCAAATAATTTCACCTCCACTCCACTTAGTATTGATGACCATATGGGCGAGGCGAAGGTTATCACTTATGGATTAAATTTTTCTCCGGTGGTAGATTATTCTTATTTTATAATGTACCTTGCTGATCATACTCCCCCTGGCTTATCGGATTCCATTTTAGGTAGAATTAATCTTACAAGATCACGGTTAAATTGGATTTATACGCATCAACCACAATTTACCGAACAAATTATATCTTCTGTACGTGACCCCTTGGGCGATTATAATTCCTCTTTTGAATGTAATGTATTTGTCAATTACCCTGAATTCTTTGGCCCAGCCTATGGGGGTTCTCCAGCTCCCTACAGCTTCGATTTGAATGCAGTTCTTGATACCCCTTTTACCCCGCTCTCTCTGCTCAATGAATCCGCCTATTCTAGCTCAGAAATCGACATTGTGGTTGAGAATGGAAATATCACATCTCTTGCTTCGCCATATCATATTCCCCAATATCTAGGAATAGATCATGATTGGTGGCTATTACTTAACGCCTCTACTTACGATATTTTCGTAGATGGACTTGGTACTGTTGCTGATATTCAGGTGAATTTTACAGCCCCTGTTGTTGAATTTTTTATTGGGTGGCCATTTATTCCCCCCACCAGCTCACAAGGGGATGTACCTATTTTGTTCAACATGACAACGAGCCTTCCGTTTCCGCCGTTAATAGACGTAGAATTTTATGATGCAGCCACTTTCAATCAAAGGATTTTTGATGACTTGAGCTATATGTATGGATTCCCCCAACTTCCCCTAGATAGAGCTACGGCACTTGGCCCTGGATTATATAGTGGGACGTGGAATTCTACCTACCGCTACCCGAACGGGATTTATTACATGTATCTATCCACCAGTTTTGCGAATTTTTCCGGATTGACTAAACGATCGCAATTTAACTTTATGCCTGGTGGTGTAATTTATGAGTATTCCCCTCTCTTTCTCAACAACTCCGGCCAAATACAACTCGATATTTTCCAACCGACCCCAAATGATGTGGTCTCAAAGATGGTGAACATAACCGCCAACATCACCAGCCCCGAACCGATCTTCTTAGCCGAATACCAAGTGTTCAACATATCACACTACACGTTCTATTACGCAATGGGTCTCACCCCTATGGCGAGTGGCCCCCTTGTTAATATTCCATTAACCTCCTTATGGACCACCCCCTGGGATTCCACGACCGTTCCCAGCACCGAGGATTATATCCTTCGCGTCCAAGTCACTGATACCAATACCACCTTCTTTCAAGATATTCTCATCACGGTGAATAATACCCTCTACCAAGAGAATATTCCACTCTATGCCCCGATGGGAGCTCACTGGGGCTATGGGTATGACCTGTACATTGGGTCTGTTGAAACGCCTCAAATCTCTGATCCAATCTCGGGTGGGGGCGGTCCTCCCATGCCCATCATGTTCTACGGATACGGGGTCGATTATGGGATGGATTTCACTTCTCACTTATACGAGGATGTCCTTGCCGTCTTTGTGGCCGCTGATAACAATCATTCAAGGAATCTGATGTGGGACCAAATTAGTACCGACATACCTGAAAATGATTTTGGAATGATAGTTTGGATGTGGAATGATACACCCGAGAGTAGAGACACCGCTTCAGCCATCGTCGCGGAAGCTCAGGCTGCTTTCAACATTCCCTTTGATCTACCACACTTGGATACATATATAATGAACATGGGCGGCCCAGATACCTACATGTTTGTGTATGGTGCAAATTATTCCACTATTAACTATCAAGACTTCATAGATAAGTTCCACTCCAGTGTCCCCTCTGGATTAGCTGGAGTTTATACTAAAGAAAATATGACGCAGGCTGGCATTAACTCCACCATTTTCTTCGGCTATATGGACCCAGAGATCATGCCAATACCAGGGCTTGAAAACTTCAATTTGGGAAAGAACGCTTTCATTTCGCCAATAATTTCATTCCCGAATTACTTCGATCCTCTTTTTCTAGGAGATCCTTCATTGAATATATCCTTAAATGCGATCTTCCCCCAAATCACTCAATATAACGCCTGCTCTCCAGCAGTCGCGAGCCATGTCCTCTCTGGATTTGGCCCTACCGCACTTGGAACACCTTTGGGTGCCATTGCGATGAATGCCAACATCACAAGTTGGTATCCGCAAGATCCATCCATGATAAATGTGACTCCCCTAACTGGAATGATATCTCCGAATCTTACCAACATGATCAAATTTACCTTGCTCGATACATCTTTAGCTTTTCCATATGGCCTTCTTACCACCGATAATGTTATCATACGATTCACTGGCCCCTACCTCACCAACAATCTCATGTCACCCGCTGAAGGGCAATCGGTTGAATTAGACGATTCCAACGTCACTATCGAGTCTCAAAGCCTCGCTGGATATTGGAATGAAACACAATATATTTTAACGCAAGCGGGCGCTCAATCTTGGTTCCAATCTCCCCTTATCTACAATGGGGATAATTGGACGGACGTTATATACTCCCAGAGTTTCTCACCTGGACTATACCAGCTCAGGACTTATACGAGGGATAACCTCTCGCTTTGGGCCGTGAATATGACCCAGATATATATAAACAATTCGGTACATTCTTCGATGTTGGCCATTCTAATCAACGAGTGGGGCGATGTGGAATTTCTAACCGGCGACCCAAGTGGAACGGGTATTTTTGGATATGGACTGCGGCTTGGATACGATCCCTCGATCGAGGAATATAATGACACCAATCTAAATCAAATTGTGATCTCAATTTCAGATGAACAGAATCCTAATCTTTGGTCCAATATGTTTACAGGGGAAAACTGGAACTTTTTAGTTGCAGTATTAGGTAGTGGCGCTGGTACAGAAGAGCAACTTACAGAGATTTCAGGCCCGATCATCGAAGATCTCGAAAGGGTTTTTGATATTCCGGGCTTACTCCAAAAAGCTGAACTAGCGGAAACTAATCCTTATGGTGCGCCTCTTATGGGCGCCCTTTGTTGGGCTATGAACTATACCCCCTCTCGTGATTATAATTATTTCCTCGATCATTACGAAACTGTTAGGAAGGGGAATATCACAAGTGTATTTTCGAAAGAGAACTTACTCAAGGCAAACCAATCGAGCATCCTGTATGGTATTGTCTCACCATGGAACGCAAAACAAGGCCTTCAAATTAATTATGGTGTACCAAATTTGAATGGTGACGAGTATGTGGGAGTAGCGCCGTATATGCGATTCGAGGATGTTTTCGATTATTCGACAGTAAATCAATCTCATAGCTTCTCTCTCGCGAATCTTCTTGGGATAAGTGAAATCAATACTGATTACGAACAAAGCATGACCTATGGCAGGAGCGATATTCTGACATCGGTTTTCTGTGGGAATTATACTGACTCACAAGTATATCCGAATAATCCTAATTTCACTTTCTATATACCATTCGGATTGCCCGGCTATCAATTTCTCATGCTCAATAAATCAGCCCATTTCCAAGAGGGAATAAATCAAACTGATGATATTCGATTTAATTTTACAGCTCCCTATACAAATACTGAAGTAATATCCCCCCTTCCGGGATCAACGGTGCATGGAGACGTCAACGTAATAGTCAACGCTACTATGGTTGCCCCCTCCACAGTTGATGTTGGTGTTACTGTTCTCCCAGCTGGTTACTATGACACCCTCTTGGTTTCTCAGATGATCCCTTCAGGCGACTTCACCCTCACCTATAATTCCGTGAATCGGTACTGGGAGGGTACCTGGGAGACTCTGGATATTTCACTTCCAAATGGGTGGTACGACCTCGTTTTCACCTTCACTGATGGCGTCGGACGCTTCCAACGAAATATTAGCCGGGTATACGTCCATAACACCTATTATGATGAACAGGTAGGCCTACAAATCGATCAATTCGGAAATGTAAGCGCGAGTTTCCAGATCTTTGGTAATATATTAAAGGATGATTGGAATGATTCAATACCCGAGTACCAAGATGTTTTTATGGCCGCCCTTCAGGCTACTAACTCCTATGCTGGATCTGCTAATTATACGAAAGAATTGCTAACTTCATGGCTGGGCACCTCGCCAAATGATATCGGATTCGCCGTTATGTTTTCCTCAGAAATATCAGAGGCAGAGGCAATTCTGGCTGCGACACCTTTAAAGGATGATTGTGAACGGGTCTTTGGGATTGAAGGGACGTTAAATTTCATAGAATTTAGCCCATTCTATATGGGGATGCCTGGCATGGGTGCTTTAAAGATAGTTTACTTCGGAGCCAATTATACTCCTACACTGACATATAGCGACTTTGTTGATTATTTCCATCAGTCCACTCCCTCTGGCTTAAATAATACTATTGCCTCGGCGCTTACTGGAGCGGACTCCTTTTTACAGTGGGTCATTACTACAGATCCATCGATTATTGGGGGAAGTATTCCTCCTAATATAGACCTAGGATTATCTTCAATGATAATGGGATATCTTTTTGATCCTCAATATTTTGGAGCAAATTACATGGAGGGCACTCTGGCCACTCGCAATATATCCCTTGCTGAATTCTTTAATGTACCCCAAATCCTCCACGCCCCGAGTGATGTCGCAGATACCATGAGGTCGTCTATGAGTATAAGAATTGAGAATGCGAATGTGACGAGCTGGTACCCTGATATTCCAGACAAGGCAAAATGGGAACCAGGGGCTCGTGCCTACTATGCCCAACTAGCAGAACGAAATGTTTATCAATCATACGATGATGATTACGACGATAGAGCTTGGGACCTAAATGTGGACGATATCAATGTAACGTTTGATGAGCCGATGTCCCGCCCCATCGTCGTTACTCCACTGGCAGGGGCAACTGTTAATGGGACCACCTCTATTCAAGTCTTTGTGGAAAATACTACCCCGGTAAATGATGTCCGAATTAAAATATATACTGAGACGGAATATGACGCCCTTGGACTAGCGGCCTTATTTGGCGGTGGCGGAATGCCCTCTTCCCGTCCGCCTGGAATGTACGGGGAACAAGCAATGAATGAGTTGGGCGGGGGGTATTGGAATTACTCGTGGGATGCTTATCAACATCCTGATGGTCCCATCTGGTTTGAAGTCGTCGTGGCGACTGCGGGTGGCTACTATTCCTATAATTCCACGAAAGTCACCATTTCGAATTCTAACCCCTTAGCTGCCAATGTGATTTCTCCGTCCGATGGGGCGACAGTAAGTGGTGTGATGAAGGTATCAGCCCAGATCATCAATTCTACTCCTATTTTCAGAGCCCAAGGGGCTGTTATGGGTGTTGACCCAACGCAATTCTTCGCTGAGGTCGTCCTTGAACCGGAGGGTGGGAATATATATTCTGGCTACATTGGTACCCAAGGGATAAAAAATGGAACTTATGATCTGATATTAATAGTTATCGATATATTTGGCGCGGTAACCTTCAACACTTCCGTTAGTTTTGATATCGCGAATCCAGTTATCTTCGAAATAAACTTACTCCATCCAACATCCACACTCGATTGGTCCAAGACTGCAGAACTCATCGCAAGTACCACTGGTCCCTATTACACGAAGACTATGGATTATACAATCTCCCAACAATATTATAATCCAGACTGGAACTCTTATGCCCCGACTGGTCCTCCTCTGGCGGTGGGCTCGATGGTAGATCCCGATTCGACGTGGGTCGCTCAGATTGATACCTCTCATTGGCCTAAAATGTTAAATATCTCGGATGGCCAGGATTGGGATATCTATGAAGCCTATTATTTGATCGAGATCACCGGCACAGACACCCAATATGGCATAACGCAATACTCTGAACGGTTTAAGTTGGGCGAACCTGAAACGCTCACGGCAGAGATCACCTCCCCGCTCGACGGGTGGGCGGTTGAAGGCATCTTTAATACCACCGTGCAAGTAACAAACTTGACTGATGTCATCAATACTATCGAGGGTAGAGTACTGGACTCTTCCGAAAGAACCATCCAAGCCCTTAAGTTCAATATCTCGGGTGGTACTCTCGCTGAGGCTGAAGTATTTAGCTATCCCCATCCGAATGGCTATTATACCATCGAAGTTTGGGGGGAAACCGCAAATGGGTCATTCTACGATTCAATAACGTCCATTTTCGCGAATACTATAATCTTCTCCATTGAAGGTATCTATCCTGGAGAATCGGACACGGTGACTGGGACTATTACCGCCCAATTAGACATTCAAAATGTGACGGATCTTAGCTATATATGGCTCGATATCAATGAGCCTGATGGACCCACCCTTAGGAGACTGGATTCGTTCTCCTACAATGGTACAAGTGGTTATTGGGAGCAGCAATGGGATTCCTGGGAAGTTCCCGATGGGGACTACGAGCTATTTTGTGGGGCAAAGGATAGTAATAATATCGAACTTTACGATGACTATGATTTCTCTATAGACAATCCTCCTAGGGTTTGGATTACGGAGCCTCTGGGTGGGAGTATATATCAGGAATATGATCCCATTCCAATAGAGGTCTTTGTGCCTGATACGGACATGGATTATGTGGAACTGTGGGTTAACATGACGTTTATCATGAATTTAACTGCCGACAATGGGAATTGGACAGGCGAGTGGTCTTACACCATCGGCAAGATTGGAATCAATAATCTCCAAATTAAAGCATATGACACCGGGGGTCAGGTTAATGATACACAATGGACGTGGGTTAACATTACTCCCTATACTCCTCCGGCGGAACATGCGGACGTCTATGAGGTCATCCTTACTAATACCACTGGTGGCGAACAATCTACATTTACTGAAGGCGAGACAGTGGAATATCATGCCACGATTCGGGGCGATGCTGGGAGCGGTACATATGTTGTAACGGCACAAACGAATGATCCGCTTTTGCATGGTTACCTAGAATATAATGAAACTGTGACAGTGACTGCCGGTTTAGATATTGAAGTAGTTTTCAGCTATACTATAGCTATAGGTGCGCCTACTGGGACCTATACGGTCCAAATCCTCGTTTGGACCGATTGGCCTTGGGATGGAGGTCTCTGTGTCGATTTCATAACCATCACCTTTGAGGTAGTATAGACCGTCAGTAAGGAACTGAGGGATGGTTCCCTATGAAATCCTTTTTTTTTTATCTTTTTACAAGCAAAAACTTGGGATTTATCATTCAATCACACCAGCAGGTCTTAAGAAGACCCGTATATCCTCTTAATATTAAATACATTGGTGAGACACTTGAGAAATAAGTATTATGGATGGAAAAAAGTTTTATTATGCACGATAGTGGTAGCATGTTTTACTCTGATGCTAATGCTCAATGCTTCGAATAACACGACTTACAAGCCTCACGCTGAGAAACCCTCAGAATCTCCTGATAATAGTATATACTCCTTAAATGGAGGTAACGCCACGCTAGATGCTACGATGAATGCGTCAATATATAACCCAGGCCAAACTATGCATGTCTGGGCTAATTTCACTTACGAGAATGGAACTGCGATTGAAAATGCAACTGTCGGATTTCTGCTGGCCGATTCAAACCAGACAACACTCGCAAATCAAGCCAATGAGACCGATGCAAATGGTATCTCGACCTGGGATTTCCTTGTTGAGGATTCCTACTACGAAGGTAATTATACTATGTATGTAACAGCCTCGAAGGGGATTTACAATGATTCCAAGAATATCTCTATTTACATTGATGTCTCGACGCTCCAGATTATAATGGATCCCCTATACTCAATTGCTGATATTATTTATGTTTATGCAAATTACACCTTCTTTAACGGTACATCCATCGTCGGTGCTACCTGTGGATTTACTCTACGAAACGCCTCAGGACCGCTGCATAGTGGAGGAAATTTTACAAATAGTTCGGGTATTGCCGTTCTGTCCTTTGGGATATCAGACTATGGAGAAGGGTACTATGAGATGTATGCCACTGCTACTTTGGGGAACTACAATGCCAGTGCAAACCAGACCTTTTACATCTCTACTTATGTGGGCCCTTTCATTAGAACCCCCTCTATTACACCAGCTCCTCCTGCTTACAATGAATCTGGGTTGGTTAATGTTTCCATTGGGGTTAGTCCTGTCTACGCAAACATCACAGGCGCCACTCTGAGTTTCAATAATGGTACAGGATGGTATAACATTACGATGACAAACTCTACTAATTTTAGTGTGATAGGTTATGCGTATTTTAACGCCTCCATTCCAGCTCATAACTGGAGTACCCAAATCTCCTATAAAATTTGGTCCATAGATTCAAATAATAACCAAACGTGGAATGATAATAATAGTAATTTATTCAACTATACCGTGGGCGATCGATGGGGTCCCACCATTTATGATCCCACTTGGAGTACTCCCATCACCTACACTGATACGGTAAATGTCACGGTACATTTAACTGAGGATCCGGCCTCTCCATTTCTATCCTCGGGAATCGATACGGTATTACTCTATTATCATGATGGTTTGACTTGGAATGTTCTTTCTATGAATCTACTCAATGGCACTCAATCTGATGCATATTATACGACACTTATTCCCGAAATATCTTATGGAGGAAATGTTCTTTTCTATATTTGGGCTAATGACTCCGCGAATAATCCTTCTATAAATGATAATTCAGGCGCTAATTTCTCCTATTTTGTGAATGATTTTTGGGGGCCGACTATCACTTCAATCACGGATAATGCCCCCATTGCCTATAACATGACCGCAAACGTGACCTGCCGTGTTCAAGAGCCAACAATCCCGGCCAACGCCGCTGGGGTCCACACCGTCATTCTCATCTATCACAACGGTTCGACATGGAACAACTTGTCGATGAACCTTTACAGTGGTGATGCATACGATGGGAACTATTCTGCCCTCATTCCCGAACTAGCGTGGAATACCACCGTCCGGTATTGGATATGGGTGAATGACACAGCGGGTAATCCGAGTTTTGATAACAACTCCGGGCTTGCCTACTCGTATGTAGTGAGTGATTTTTGGGGACCTACTATTTCCAATATTACTTTAGAAAATCCTCCCATCGCCTACAACGTGACCGCAAACCTAACCTGTCGGGTTCAGGAGCCAGCTCCCGCTTCTGGAGTGCATACCGTCATTTTGAATTATGATAACGGGACGCATTGGAACAATCTGACAATGATTCGGTATAATGGTGATGTGTATGACGGGTATTATTATGCCCTTGTTCCCGAACTACCCTATGGAACCACGGTGCAGGGCTGGATTTGGGTGAATGATTCTGTCGACAACCCAAGTTTTGATGATAATAATAGCAATTACTATTCGTATTTTGTGGATGACTTTTGGGGACCAACATTAGGAACAATAATGACAAACATTACGGGAACTCCCGACCCCTTTGAAGTAGTTCGGGTGAATGTGACAGTCACAGAACCATTGATCCCTAATAATGCCTCGGGTGTCAATCAGGTCTCCATATTTTACGATAATGGGAGTGGTTTTACTTCCACTCCAATGAACCTAATCAGCGGGACTACCTATAATGGGTTATGGGAAGGATTTATTCCCGGTCAACCATTTGGTACCCCCGTAAATTACACAATCATAGCTGAGGATAATGCTGCTAATCCTACCCAATCTGCATATTATACATATCGGGTATCCGAAACATCATTTATCATGGACTTAAACGCAACGGTGCTTCGTCCTGATCAGGATTTAATGGTTACTGGCACATTTAAGTTTAAAAATGGAACATCCATTGAAAATGGAATATGTTCATTTTTCATACGAAATGGATCTGGACCACTCCAAAACTGGGGCAACTTGACTGATGCAAATGGAATAGCAAAAGTTTATTTTGGCTTTAATGATTCATATGCCGATGCTGATTATGAATTATATGGGACAGCTACCTTTGGTCCTGTTTATAATAATACTGTATATACAACCTTCACTATTCAACGTTATTCCTACCCCTTAAGTGATGACCCAATTTTCACTCCTTCACCCCCTGGATATAATCAAACGTGTTTAGTAAATACTTCCATTTGGGTCTCTACGGACGTTGGATTTGTGGATACGGCGATCCTCTATTACTTAGATCCTTCTTTAGGGTGGCAAAGTACAGTTATGACTAATACTACCTATGATGCCCTTACTGGAGATGCCTATTATAATGCCACAATTCCCGCCTACGACTACGGAACTGAAATTGCATGTTATATTTGGGCAAACGATACGCTAGGAGCAATCGGAATTAATAATAATTCTGGATTATTCCATAATTATACTGTTACCGATTATTGGGGTCCTATCATATATGATCCATCTTGGGTTACACCCAACACCTACACTAATACGGTAAATATCACAGTTCGTTTGACTGAGGATCCAGCGGGCGCTGGAATTGCAACCGTATTATTCTATTACCATGATGGCTCGACTTGGAATGTACTTACTATGAATCAACTCAATGGCACTCCATTTGATGCCTATTATAGGGGAATTATTCCCGAAGTATCCTATGGCGTTGATGTTCTTTTCTATATTTGGGCTAATGACACTGCGAATAATCCCTCCATAAATGATAATTCGGGAGCTAATTTTTCATATTTTGTGGATGATTTCTGGGGGCCCACCATTTATTCACCTGCGGTGACGAATGCCCCTATTGCTTATAACATGACTGCAAACGTAATTTGCCGCGTCGTGGAGCCAACTGTTCCAGCCAACGCCGCCGGTGTTGATATCGTCATTCTGAGTTACGACAATGGAACGCACTGGAATAACCTGACAATGAGCCGATATTTTGGTAACGTATATGATGGAAATTACTCTGCCCTCATTCCTGAGTTAGCCTACGGAACTTTAGTGCGGTACTGGGTATGGGTGAATGATTCAGCTAATAATCCGAGTTTCGATGATAATAGTGGCAGTTACTATTCTTATGTGGTAGATGATCTCTGGGCTCCAATTATTGGAACTCCCGGTCAAAATGATACGGTAATCGAATATACAGAGGCTGTAAATATCACGGTTCAAATCATAGAACCACTAATTCCAGCATCTGCCTCAGGGGTACAGACAGTAACGTTAAGCTATTGGAATGGGTCTGGTTGGACCAATGTTACGATATTTCGAATTAATGGAACGAACTTTGATGGATTTTGGAGTGGGGTCATCCCACCGTACGCTTATGGCACGGAAGTTGCATATCAGATCTATGCCCGAGATGTTGCAGGTAGAGAGACGGTCAATGATAATAATGGGAATTATTTCAATTATACTGTAACTGATCTCACTGCCCCTACTATCAATTTAATCAATCCCCCTAGTCAATCCTACATTGCAGGTGATTATCCTTTTGAGATTGCAGATATTGCTCCATCAGATACTGATGTTGTGAATATAACCATTATTTACAGTTATAACACAAGTGGATGGTTTAATCATGGTTCATTCATTGAAGGCATCAATCTGACTTGGAATGTGGGGACGACAACTACTGTTTATGTAAATACCTCAGGATGGACTTTAGGGTCTAATTATACCTTTTATGCCATAGCTCAAGATCTTCGAGGCTTGGTGAGTACTCCTTCCTTCATCTATAATATTACGGTATCTAATTACACGGGACCATTTGTTCGCAACATTTTTCACACCCCAGATCCCCCTGCTTATAATGAATCTGCCACCATATCATGTGATGTGCAAGTACCTGAAAGCTTTGGTAATATTAGCACCGTGATATTATCTTATGACAATGGTACTGGCTGGGTTTCTCTGGGAATGAGTAATTCAACTCCAATACTGCCCGGCGAAGCGGTTACATACGTTGCACCAATCCCTAAATTTGATTGGGCTACCCAAGTCTTATACTGGATTTTTGCAAATGACACTAATGGTAATTCTACCTTTGCTGATAATTTTGGTAGCTATTATAGCTACATCGTCACCGATAGGTGGGCTCCCACCATCGAAAATGTCACCCTCAAATCAGAAAATGGAGATGTATATTTAGAATATTGGGAGATTATATATTTAGATAGCGTAGATTTATCTGAACCTTACGAAGCTTCAGGGATTGCTTTATCGGATGCAGCTATTCTCAGTTATTCATTAGATCAATTAAGCTGGACAAACCTTTCCCTCGAATGGAAAGAGGGTGACGGTTTTTATATGGTCTATCGAACTAATCTTGGGGATGTATTCCTCCATCTAAATGTTATTCCTCCTCATGATTTCAATACAACTATATATTACAAAGTTTATGCAGTTGATCTAGAGGGAAATTGGGGTAATTCCAGCGTCCAATCATTTGAAATGGAGGATAAAACTGCCCCTATCCTAACTAACTTGACTGAAATTACTGTAGTCAATTATTCAGATACTATGCGTATCGATGTAAACGCAAATGAGACGACCGGTAATTATGCTAATGCTACATGGTATTATTTGAATGGATCAGGTATTAATACAATCTATCTGAATTATACGGTAAATGGATGGGTGACATTTGATACAATTAACATGATACTTGACGTTGGAAATATCTACAACGGAAGTTGGTATGCTATAATTCCCAGGCAGAATTACAGTTCTACTGTCCAGTATCAGATTTGGGCGACGGATTTGGCAAATAATGTTAGAATTTCAGATACAAAGTCATATTATGTGAATGATACCACTGCCTTGGATACAACATTATACGCCCCAGTGTTAGATCCTCTGCAACCGCAATACTTCGATAGTACAAACATCTCTATCCGAATTTCCGTACCCTACGTCCCAATAAATATTACGAATGCAGCACCAATTTCCTCAGTATCTATTTATTACCAGAACCTTTCGGGCTGGACTGGGCCTTCTCCAATGTCCCTTTCATCTGGGACAAGCTATGATGGTATCTGGAGCTTTATAATCAGCCCACACCCCTACGGCGTTCATATTAATTATACTATTGAGGTAATAGATGCCGCTGGAAATAAAGTAAATTCATCTATTTATCTATATAACACATCTGATTTATTACCTCCTCAATTTGGAAATTCAACCGAAGCCACGGAATACTGGGAAACTGCCACCATCCGTGTGATTGTATTCGATGTTCCTCTGGGTCAGGCTAATACTTCTTCAGGTATTGATGCGGTCTTGCTTAATTGGACCAACGATTCCTGGGGTTCGTTTAACATCGTAGAAATGGTGCGTATTTCTGGTAATCAATGGTATGGTCAATATGAGGGAAGTATTTCTCCACAAGATTATGGGCTTACTATTGAATATTATTTCTGGGCAAATGATACGGCTGGAAATCAGAACGATACAAGATCTGCCCCTAAGAGTTATATCATTGAAGATCACATCGATCCAGTCATAATTGGATGGACCTTAAATGATAACGCTCCTTATATTAATTATAATGATACGGTAAATGTCACAATATTCGTTGGAGAAGATACGACTCCTGCTTTAGCCAGTGGGATTGATACCGTGCTCCTTAATTATACTGCTAATGGAATTACTTGGAACATTGAAAATATGACCTTTATTTCAGGTGATATTCTAAGCGGGCGTTACTTCAATAGTTCCTGGTACACACTTATTGGTGCATTCAATTACTGTACTTGGATCGATTATTACTTTATAGTTAATGATACTGCTGGAAATGGCGTTAATAATTCTGTAGCTAATTTGAATTTTCATGTTACTGACCGGTACTCCCCTAATATTATAAGTATTCAATTGAACGACTCGAATGTAATGTATTATGAAGCGGTGAATATTACCGTTCATGTTACCGAGCCGTTACCCCCTGCAAGCCCAGCAAATGCTTCTGGCGTTGCCGTCGTGACCTTAATGTACAATGACAGTATAGGATGGCATTCTATTGTCATGAATCGCGTAGGAGGCAACCGTTATGACGGAAATTATAGCGCTGTAATTCCTCCACAAGCTTACGGGTATGTTTATTATCAAATAAATGCAACCGATTACGCAAGAAACAGTAATATCACTGTGATTTCTCCTACCTATCGCTATCTATCTAATGATGATATAGATCCACAGATTGGGGCTCCAATTCAATCCCCAATTAGCTCTAATGTAAATTATAACGATTCCGTTACAGTCCGTGTGAATGTTACCGAACCTGCCGCTGCTTCACAAGTAGATTTTGTATTAATTCAATACTTTAATGGGACCCATTGGATCAATGCTACTACTATTAATACCATAAATAATGAATGGCAAGCCATTATTTCCGCCGATTTCCCTTATGGATTTGAAGTGGCCTATCAGATCTATGCTATTGATAATGCCCTAAATTCAATTTATAATAATAATACCGGAAACTTCTTTAATTACACAATTATTGACGAATATGTTCCACTAGCCGGTTATCCTACTATTGATCCTCCTGCCCCACAAGCAGGGCAACTTGTTAATGTAACAATTCAAATTTGGGAACCAACTCTTGCTTCGGGTGTCAATACAGTCCTTATCTGCTATTGGCGTTACGACACACCCCAACAAACATCACATTGCCTATAAATTACACAATGGTTCCTCTAGGAAACGATATATATTCCTACATAATTCCTGGCGTGTTAAGTCTAACAACTGTTGAGTACTTCTTCTATGCAAACGATAGTGCTGGAAATTGGCTTCGGTGGGATAAAAACGGAGAGAATTGGAGTTATTTCGTCCCAGATTTATTCTATCCATCGATCAATAATGTAACTTACTATCCAATACCCCCGCAATACAATCAGTCAGTAGTCGTTAGTGTTCATTGTAACGATACCCAATCCGGAATAGCCTCCGTAGCTGTCAATTATATGATAAATAACAACCTAACTTGGTTTACTGAGTATGCGGCTCCTTGGGTTGGAGATTATTGGAATGCAACTTTAGGGTTATTCCAGTATGGCGACCAAGTGGCAATGTATGTGGCGGTTACAGATGGTGCAGGGCGTGTTTCAGTGGATAATAATACAAATCAATATTACAACTTCACAGTCACAGATAGTTATCCGCCGTCTATCGGAGTTCATAGCGTAAATGATCCATTTATTAATTACAATGAGACTGTTTCAATTCACGTGAATGTCGTTGAACCGACTATAGCTTCAGGAGTAGCATTTGTGAATGTCAGCTACAATTATGGTGTTGGATGGATTAATATCTCAATGAATTTGCTCAATGGTACTATTTACAATGGATTTTGGAATGCTACAATTCCAGCCCTTGATTATGGGTCGAACGTGTCATTCTATTTCATCGCAGAAGATAATGCTGGAAGTATAGGCAATAATTATGGGTCTCGCGATTTCTATCTTGTAAGAGATCAGTATGCCCCAGGATTAGCAGGCTTCACTCGGGATCCTTTTATCGTTAATTACAATGACACAGCTAATATTACTATTATAGTTACCGAACCAACCACACCTGCTTCTGCCGCCGGTGCCCAACAGGTATTTTTAAATTATTCTGTAAATGGAATTTGGCAAACTCCGATTAGTATGTCTCTCCTCTCAGGCGATAATTGGACTGGTACATGGATGGGTCTTATTCCAGTTCAAAATTATAGTGATATCGTCGAATATTACATAATAGCAAATGATAATGCTGGAAATCCAATTGATAATTATCTTTCACGAGCTCAGTATATTGTAAATGATACTTATGCTCCTGAAATCGTTGCAATTTACCTGAATGATACCATTAATAATATTAATTATGATGAATGGGTCAATATAACAGTCCGAATTGAAGAGCCATCTACGCCAACATTGGCTGTTGGGATTGACACAGTATTAATGAATTATTCTACCGACGGGGGGCTTACTTGGAATATTCCTGTCACTATGACTTATATTGATGGAGTAATCATCGAATCACAAACATATGTAGGGTATTATTATGCCATCGTTGATCCTCAGAATTATAGTCAAGTTATAAAATATTTCTTCATTGTTAATGATACATTGGGAAATGTCCGGGACAATCTCGCAGCAGATCTTCAATACAGTGTTGTGGATAATCATACTTCGTCTATTGGAGCCTATAGCACCAATGATAATTTCATAAATTACAATGAAACAGTTTCAATTCATGTACGAATCACTGAACCGACCACTCCCGCCTTTGCTTCGGGTGTTGAATTTGTAAATCTCAGTTATAATATAGGTGCTGGCTGGATCGATCTCCCAATGAATCAACTCAATGGCACTATTTGGGATGGCTATTGGAATGCTACAATTCCCTCAGCCGATTATGGAACCACGGTACAGTTTTACTTCATTGTATGGGATTTTGCTGGGAATAGAATTGATGATTCTGCTTCAGTCCATCAATATACGGTAATTGACCAATATCCACCCCAAATCGTATCGGTCTTAGTTAATGGTACTAACATTGGGATAGCGAGTATTCCCTACAATGAAAGTGCCAATATTACAGTAGTGATTACTGAACCTACTGAAGCTTCCGGTGTTTTTGGAGCAAATCTGAGTTATTCCATTAATGGAGTAAGTTGGATTACCGTTGCTATGCAATTCTTATCTGGCAACGGTTACACGAATAGTTACTTCTTTATCATTCCGCCTCAACAATGGAATGCTTCCCATTATCTCATTATAGATATTGCGGATAATGCAAGTAATGTTGCGCAATATAATTATCAATATAATATAACAGATCCTGATAATCCCTTAGTCACAGGAGTAATTCCTTCAACTACGACGCCTGAATATGATGAACTTGTTGTCGTGAATGTAACCGTTACTGAACCACTCAATGCTTCGGGTGTTAATCTTGTTCTTCTCCAATATCGGAACAGTTCTGAATCACAATGGCATAATGTGACCATGACCCCAATTGGAATAAATCTCTATCAAGGTTCTGTTTATTGGTATTCTTATAACTCGACGGTTTTCTATCAAATTTTAGCATACGACCATTTTGGCAATATGGGTTTCAATAATAATACTGGACTTCTTTATAACCATACGGTAGAAGACTATACTGATCCGATTATTTCGAGTCCAATCACGACACCACCCGCTCCTTTCATACCAACCCGAATTAATGTGACAGTAATAGAACCCGAGAATGCCTCGGGCGTTTTGAGGGTTATACTTTATTGGCGGAATAATTCCATATATTATCAAATACAAATGAGTTCCTTCTATGGGAATGATATTTGGAATGCTACAGTTCCTGCACAGATTAGCGGCGTAATCCATTATTATATCAATGCTACAGACGTCGCAAATAATACTCGCATTTCTATAGAGTACTTATTCGTGATTGGAGATATACTACCACCATCATTAGATAATGTTATCTTCCCGGTATCCGTTGAATATGCGACGCCATTTAATATCACAATTATAGCGACTGATCAATCCGGCGTTAGTGCCATTGTCATCGGTTGGTGGGTCACATTCATTCCTTCCGTTATAGATACAGAGATTCATTACATCAATACATATTATATCGAACCTGGTGATCAATACATTTTCACTATTCCCGGTCAGAAATACTACGATCCGGATGGTATTCCCCCTCATGAGTTATTCTTTAGGATTTATAACATCACTGATGGTGCGAGTAACACTCTATATCCTATTTATCAACAAAAAATAAATGTTATCGATTTAATTCAACCGGTTATTGGTATTCCTATAGCTATAAGTCCTTATCAAAATGAAGCTGGAACCCATTCTATCGAAGTAACCGTGAATATTACTGAACCTGCATTAGCATCAGGTGTCGGGAATGTTTGGTTTTCATATTATAACACAACGCTCGGTTCAGGAAATTGGCGATTTATTTTAACCTATACACAAGTTGGAGATACCTTTATTTTCTCAATTCCCAATCAATCCCCTACTGAAAATGTCACATACATCATTTTTGCACAAGATTCCAATCATATTACTTATGGTGGGCCTAATGGCATAGGAACTTCTCAAAGGACTTTCACTGTCGGGCTCCAAGCGGAGCGATTAGCGCTTGATACAACAATGATAACTCTTCGAGATCTTGCTGGAAATCCCTTGGTGAATGTATCAATAGATGCATGGATACCTTTCTCTCTTGATATCATCCCTTATAGTACCCCTGGAGGTGGCGCAAGCAATCCTGACTACTTAATTATAAGCGGATTTTTTGAGATACTTATAAACATTAGTGCTCCTAATATCAGAAATATTACTGTAATAATTTACTATTCTCAATCCATCATTGATGCATTAGGCGTCGATGAATCCACCGCGGTTATGGGAATCTTTAATGTAAGCGGTTATGTAGAACAACTTGTAAATACCTCTGTAAATACTGACGAAAATTATGTTGTACTCACTAATCTCCCGCATCTCTCCCATTTTGTTCTCTTAGCAAAAATGCCAGTAGTACAACCTCCATTTCCAAATTGGATAATCTATGTTATTATTATCGGTGCAGTTGCAGGAATTGCCGTAGTGGTGATGTCTCGGCGTAAAAAAGAGGTGCCGGTTGATGTTATTACCAAGAAAGTCATTAATCTGGGTCATGTTCATATTGAAGAACTCGCAAAAGAATACCACATGGAGAATAGTGAGATCATTCAAATTATTAATTCTGCGATAGATCAAAATCAATTGCGTGGATTCTTCACAATAAAGAAGAAGGAATTTATTACTATGGACCAATTAAAGGAAGAACTTAATAAAAGATTGGAGGGTGATTAAGATGAAGCGAAGAATAGATTTATTTTCGACAGCCAACGATTTTAAACTAGCGATTGAATATATTACCTTCACGTTAACCGAAATGCTCGAAGAAGGTACTCAACATGGAATTATTGATAAGGAGAATAGGCAATTTTATCATTTAACCGAGAACGAACATCAAAATTTACTTTCATTACTCTCTAGGCAAAAAGTACCCATCCAGGAGCTCGCGCAGCAACTGGAATTCCCCATTAATTCTATTAAAGACTGGCTAAATATGCTTGTTCAATTTGAGCAACTTAAAGGCACTATGAGCCTTGATGATAACCATTTCATCCCACAAAATATCATGCTCAAAGAAGTGAAAGAATCTTTTCAAAGATCAGGAAGACTTGGCATTAGAGAAGCAGCCAATGCCCTCTTCCTTCCAGAACAAGATGTTAAAAATAGTATTCAGTTATTAAAGAATTCTAAAGATCTTATCGGATTTTATACCACAGATAATGAATACTTTATAACTCAACCCAGGTTAGATGAGGATATTATCGATTTCTTGAGAGAAGAAAGAAGGTTTCCCCTTAGGAAACTTGCTTCAACGTTAAATATGAATGATGAAGTAATTGTAGATAGCATCGAGAAGCTAGTTAACGAAAAACAGGTAAGCGGCGCAATCACGCAAAAAAATGAATTTATAAGTGATGAATTACTCGATGAAGCATTGGTGGATGCCATTAGACCGTATAGTCGCATCTCCATCTCGGAACTTGCTCAACGGTTCGGGTTTACCGAACAAAATATGAAATTATTAATTGCAAGGGCGATCTCTAAAGGACTTGTCGTAGGATCTATTGATTCTGTGAGCAATGAATTCATTAAAGAGAGTGTTATACCAACTGCCAAACCCTTAATTGCTGAAGGCCCTGAGTTAATTGATGTCAAACGAGATTACGATTATATAGGCGGTGATATTCGTTTTAAAGTCGCTCTTAGAAACATTACAAAAACTACTGTTAGTAAAATATCTGTACTTCTCAGTGTTCCAGATCAATTTCAGATTGACAGAAATGTCGAGAAAGTAGAGATCCTAAATCCCAACGAAACTCGCGGCGTTGATTTCATATTCACTCCTTTAGCTTGTGGAAAAGGTCAAATTTTCGGAACTGTCTCTTATACTGATGCATTCGGAGAACCACACTCAGTGACGGTACGACCAAAAGAGGTATGGGTAAAATGCCCACTTGTCAAATCACAATTAACAAGTTCCAGTGAAGCTGATCTATGGAAAACTCAACTCCAAAAGAGTACCACAACAATTGATTCAACAGGTATTCCCATACTTGAAGCGTTTCAGATTGGTTGTGAACAAATTGCAGCTTTAGATTTGGCTGAAGTCGGAAGAAATGAGGTAGCATTGACAGCGACTTTCTCAGGTATTGCAAAAGTTACAGGGAATCGCCTTATTGTGGAAGTTTCAATGGCAACAGATAAAATTGTTCTTGATATTTACACAAGCGATCAAAAACAAGCTACAGGATTTCTTGCCTACATGCGAAATCTTATTAAAATTTCGTTGGATGTTTCAAGGAGATTACGGGTAAAATCTGAAAAATTGGGTGTAAAGGTCCTTTCATCATTTCAAATCACCCAAGGGTTTTTCCAGCTTTGTGATTACTGTGAAATGCGCTCTGCTGTCTGTGACTTTATCCTTCAAACGAAAGAAATTATCTTTAAAATCAAAAAAGAATTTCCCGAAATTAAATTTGTCCCTGAACTAGAATCATGGGTCAAAGAATTCTCAAATTATGATGAAAATGTATCTCTTCCTGATTCGCTTGCTAATATTCTAGAATATGACGCCATTGAGTGGTTAAAGGAAATCGAAAGTTTAGCCGAAAATACTGCAAAAATTTATTTGGATTCTTTTGATACTCCAGATCTAACACGAGATGAAAAAATAAATGGCGGCCTCCAAGGAATTCGGAACCAAATTGAACAAAAAGAAGCAAATTATTCTATACGCGTTGCTCACTATCTACTCATCATCTATAAACTCTCAGGCTTGTGTCTTTATAGTTATAAATTCAGTCCAGGTGAATTTGACCCTGATCTCTTAAGCGGATTTCTCCAAGCGATTCAGAGCTTTGGGACAGAATTCAGCGCCTCTGAAGAAGCGGGGATGCGACGTCTTTCCTATAAAGATTTTGAAATAACACTTGAAGAAAGCCAATACGTTCGAGTTGCCTTGGTGGGCATCGGCAAAATTACCACCTTCCTTGAAGAACGGTTGAAAGATTTTATAACGCTTTTTAGTGCTCAATTCCGCGAAGAACTTGCCCACTTCACTGGACATGTTGGAGAATTTCGAGAAACCGAGAACATCATTAAAAATATCTTCGGTGTTCCGCAAGCTCAACTGGAAGGTGGCGAAAAATAATCCTTTTCTTATTTTTATAATCCTTTTTTTTTTAATTTTATGTTTAAAATTTTTAAAAGAAATATGATGATAAAGCTTTAGCAAATATACTTAATCTCAATTGCTTAGAAGTGATTTTAATGAAGAAAAATTTTAGATTTTTATTATTAATGAACTTCATTTTAATAACTTTGATAGTCATTCAATATACTCCTATTTCGGTAGCGACAAATGGAAATGATATCCAGCAAATTACTCACAATATTTACAACGATACAGCTCCTATTATTCAAGTGGATCCACAAAAGTATATTCATACAATTTGGAATGGTTGGGAAATCTACGCTCCTAGCTATCCAATTTCTTATATGACTGATAAAGGTGCTGGAGAAACGGGTATTATAATGGATCGGCTCGTCTATGAAAGTTATAAGGATCTCGCCATTGATTCAAATGGAATACCTCATATTACCTTCCGTTCCCCAAATGACCTGGGTAGATTTGATGTTGTTTATACAAATCTTTCCAATGGGCATTTTAATCCAATAGAAAATTTAACTTATGATACCAATTATAAATGGGACACCAAAATTGCTATAGATTCGAATGATGTGATTCATGTAATTTACAATGCTTATAATGGTACTCTGTTTTCTCCATTTAACATCTCTTACATTAATACCTCGACCGGTTGGTTCGGAACGCCCATTAATGTCTATTCCAATATTTTCCCCAGTTGGGACCTTGCATTGGCCGTGGATTCCAATGGGAAAGTGCATCTTGCTTGGAAAATGGATTTCCTTCTTTTCTCGAATATTTATTATACCAACAATACTCAAGGGAGCTTCGGTCCACCAGTAGATATCTCTGCCGATGATAGCGTGAATGATTCTAAACCTGCTATTGCCATGGATTCACAAGACTATGCTCATGTTACATGGGTAAAAGGTAATAATCCTTCTGAAATCTACTATACACGCTATAATTCCTCAGATGGTAATTTTACTATACCTATTAATATTACGGGTACTCCAACTTGGATGGAGACGAACCCTAGTATTTGTGTTGACTCAAACGACGTGATTCACATCGCTTATGAAGGTACCACTGCCACCGATTCCGAGATCTATTACCTTAAAAAGTCAGGAGACTCCTTTAATTCTCCAATAAACCTAACAAAAAATAGCTATGATGATTTTAATACTTCAATCACTGTTGATTCTTCTAATAATATTCACCTTGTATGGGAAACGTGGATTAATAATATTGCCGATATTTTCTACACAATTGTAGGTACTCAGATAATTCCTGAAGGTGGCGGAATACCTTGTCTTGAATGGCTTCTTCTATTTCTTGGTACGCTTATTGCGCTTACTGCGGTTGTGGTGATTTTCTGGAGACGTAAAAAAAGGTAAAAAAATTCTAACTTTTTTTTTGATGAACAAATTAAGATAGGGTTAAATTACTCTATCCACCAAAGCCAGGCTTTTTGTTTTAAGTCCAGCTTTCCTTTAATGACTCCTCGTAATCGCAGTTTATTGAGAAGAAGTGGCGGTATATCGGGGCAATCAATTTCATCTAAGACTTTTTGAATTTCTTCTGTTTTCATTGGTTTCTTCGAAGATTCAAGGGTCAGGAGAATTGCTTTGGTTGCCCGATCTTCCTCATATTCTTTCGGCATTTGGGGGTTCTTCCCATTGGGATTAGTAAATATGTTTACTTTAGTGCTTGTTCTAAAAGAATTTTTCCCTCATCTAGAATTTCTTTTAGTTCTTTTTCAGTATTGGCTTCTCCATATAATCGTAACAACGGTTCTGTTCCCGATGGTCTAATGAGCAACCAGCTATCATCTTCTAGAACAAATTTAAATCCATCTAGTTCCGTAGTTTTTATCACTTTCTTGCCGCTGACTGTTTTTGGTAAAATTTTAACAATATTCTTCATTGCTTTTTCTTTATTTTCATCTTTGCAGGAGAAATTGACAAGTGTAAAGCTTATGTCACCATATTTTTTGAATAACTCTGCAGTAATTTCTGATAAGGGCTTCTTATAATACGTAATCATTTCGAGAATTTTTAGGTTCGCAAAAATTCCATCTTTTTCAGTTATATGTCCTCGGAAAATCACTCCACCTGACTCTTCTCCACCAATTAATAGATTTTTTTCTCGCATGTACTGTGCTATATATTTCGCGCCGACTGGAGTTTCAAAAACTGTGCGATTATAGGCTTTTGCAATTCGATCTATCAGATGCGTAGTCCCTACAGTACGCACCGCATCCCCTAGTTTTCCTTGACTTAATTCGTAGTCAAAAAAGAGTGCAAAGAGGATATTAGCATGTAAAAAATTTCCCCTATTATCGATTATTCCTAATCTATCAGCATCACCATCACATGCTAAACCAAGATTTAATCCCTTATCAATAACGATTTTACTGATTTCCTGCAGGTTCTCCTTACTTGGATTCGGAGAAGCTCCTCCAAAGCTAGGATCGATCTGATCATGAAGCACTATAACATTTATTCCCAAAATTTTCAAAAGTTCAGGCAGGTAAGTCCTTGCAGTCCCGTAAAGCGCATCGAAAATAACGTTTAATCCCGCATCTTTCATAATATCACTATTAATCTTATTAAGAACATTATCTATATAGCGTTGCTTAATGTTAATTTGCTTTAATTGATTATTTTTTTCTGCAGTTTCGAGGGATTCTTTTTTTATCGTGGGATTTTCCCAAATTTTTTTAATTTCATCCATAATAGGATCCGTAATATCTGGGAGTGCAGGAGATGCATAGTACGGGATAAATTTTATTCCATTATATTCTGGTGGATTATGAGACGCGGTAATCATAACGCCTCCATCTAACTTTTGATCTGAAATTCCAAAGGTTAGCACCGGAATTGGAGTATCCGTATCCGTTAAAAGTACCTTTATTCCATTTCCTAGTAACACACTTGCAACTTCTTCCGCATATATACGTGAATTTTTTCTAGTATCATAACCAATAATAATCCCATTTTTATCATAGTTGTGTTTTTTCAAATAATTTGCAATTCCTTGGGCTGCAATGGCGAGATTCTGGACCGTGAAATCCGTATCCATAGTGGACCGCCATCCATCCGTCCCAAAACTAATTACACATTTCATCTTTGAGATCTCCTATATTTTGCCTAAATTACTTAACCTATTCTATATTTTACCCAAATTAAAATATACCTGGGTATTAGAATCTTCTTTAAAATCGATATTTCTGCCTATATGACAAAAACAATGATTCTTTTTATTTTTAAAGGATTTTTTATAGGATAATACCAATTTATTAACAATGTCTATTATTGAATGGACTACAAGAATAATAAAAGGTAATGCTACGGGAACAGGATGGATAACTCTTCCAGTTGAACTCCATATCGAAACTTCTCTTGGAAAGTGGTATGATATCAAATTTACTACTAATAAAAAAGAAACTTTTATTCTGACACTTAAATTACTTAAACAAAAGAACGTTTGGGGCTTTTACATCCCTAAATCACTTTGCACTGAACATAATTTAATAACACAACTAGTCTCACTAACTTTGCAACCCTCTGAATATTTCCCAACTAAAATTTCAGCGGATAAACGAATTAGATTACCCAAAAGTGTTGTAGAGTGTTTAAATATCAAGGAAAATGAACTTTATGAAGTACAACTAAATATTCATGATAAAATCTTCCATGAAGTCGTATTAATTACCAAAATTGATCGTTCTAGTCGTACAGCCGCAGATGAATTGTATTTTACAATTAGAATACAGGATATCCCTACAAATACGAAAGTAAAAGTTAAAATGAATAAAAAATTAGAACAATTAATCTCTGATAAAAATAAGTCCTCAGAAGATAAAGTATATCTCCCTAATCTATTCCCAGATGGAGTGATCGGTAAGCTAAATCACGAGAAAATGATACTCTTTCTTGGAAACCACAAACCAGTAGTCACTCCTATTTTGTTGGATATAACTGACCTCATACATTATTTCGGTTGCTATTATGCGGATGGAACAAAATCGGGGTATGGATGGAGTATCTCTGCATCAACTCCAGAACAAGCAGTTTATTATATCATTAAATATAAGTCGATCATTTCTCAGCCTAATTTAAATTTTCAACTGACATATACTCTCAGACCCAGTGTCAAAGATGATCCTCCCCTTATAAAAAAAAGATTAACAAACTTATGGTTCGAAAAAGCAGGAGTCGAAATTTCCCAAGATCGGGTCTACATTCTACAATCATCAATTCAACATGCTTCAGAAGAAATTCACTATTTAAGCCATAATCCTATTGGATCTTTAAGAATCATAGATAATAAAGGATTAACACTTGAATTACATGTAAAATTGTTAAGGTATGTTGAAAATTTTTTGATCCAAACAAATAATAAAAATTTACTCTGGCAATTTATATGCGGTGTTATGGAAGGCGATGGCTCTGTTGGAGGGGGGAAAAAGCGCTGCCGCATCCATATTACATGTAAGAAATCTGATAAATTAGTTCCAAAAATTTTAACAAAATTGGGTATTTATCAAGTATACAAAGAATATGTTAAAGGTAAGAATGTTTTAGAAATTTCCTTTGGTTTAATTCCTATACTTGAAAATATCTTAGTAATTCAAAAATTACTCTTCAAATATTATCCAAAACGGAGAAAAACCTTTATTAAACGTTTACTAAACCTACCTTCTGTTCTCTATATATTACGAGAAAGAGAGAAACTTTCTCATTTCGCACTTATTCCCTTAAAGGAAAATTCTTTACTAAATGATGCTATTTTAATATCCAGATTAAAAGAGCTTAGAATGGAGCTCACGAGATAAGCAAGGGCTAGAATAATATCTGCTTACAGAACCGTTACGCTTTTCGCCAAATTGCGAGGCTTGTCCGGGTTATAATTCCTGTGGATCGCTGCATAATAACTGAAAAGTTGGAGTGGAACAACTGCGGGAATGGGTGTGAAAACATTAGGAATATCTGAGGGAATCCAAAACGTATAATCAGATAAATTATGAATTTTATTATTATCTGTTACACCAATGATACATGCACCACGGGCCTTCATTTCCATGATGTTCCCAACGATGCGATCGAGAGTATTATCACTCGGAGCAATAAATACAACGGGAAAACCAGCATCAATTAAGGCAATCGGACCATGCTTGGATTCTCCAGCTGGATATGCTTCGGCATGAATATAAGAAATTTCTTTTAGTTTTAAAGCACCCTCCATTGCAGTTGTAGTATTTATACCTCGGCCAAGAAAAAGAAAATTCGGTTGATTTGCAAGATTATCTGCAGTAATTTTAATGTAATCCTCCTGTTTCTCAATAATTTGACTTATTTGATTAGGGACCTTCAATAGTTGATTACGCATCTCCTTAACTTCAGAAGTATCAAGACTTCCACGCACCTCAGCAAGGGATAAACCTATTAATGCGAGGGCTGCATTTTGCACCAAAAAAGTTTTCGTTGCAGCAACCCCTATCTCAGGTCCCGCTTGCGTATATATGAAATGATCAGCAGTACGCGTTATGGAGCTTCCGACTACATTCGTAATAGCTGCGATTTTAGCCCCATATTCTTTTCCATGGTGAATTGCCCTTAGTGTATCAGAGGTTTCCCCAGATTGACTTATCGCAAGAATAACCGAATCATCTTGCAGAGTTTCACCAATTTTCTCAGAAAATTCAGAAGAGATCACTTGGTGTGTATTGATTCTCGTAAGGATAGTGAAGAGATAACTACCATAGAGACACGCATGGTATGAGGTACCCGCAGCAGTTAAACAAATCTCCCTAGCATCGTTTAATAGTTTAATTAATGGCTCAATCGTTTCGGACCGGATTTTGAGAGTATTTTGGACGGCTTTCGGCTGCTCATGGATTTCCTTTAACATGAAATGGGGCATTCCACCTTTTTGCGCCATTTCCGGCGTCCAATCAATTATCACCGGATTCCGAATTTGGATTGAATCCCCCAGCCCTCGAATTCGGCTGATTCTTACTTCCTCCTCCTGAAGCACAACGAAATCACCATCATTCATAAAAATTACTCGATTTGTCATAGGTAGAAAGGCGGGTATATCTGATGCACAATACAACGCAGTTTCTCCAATACCTAAAACTAGAGGACTTTCCTTACGGGCACAAACTAATTTTTTTGAATTAACTTCGAGAACAACAATGGCAAAGGCTCCTGTAAGCTTACTTACTGCTGAGTTCACTGCCTCCTCAAGAGATTCCTCATCTTCCATAAATGATTCGATTAGATGCGGTATAACCTCCGTATCTGTCTGTGACCGGAATCTGTGCCCCTCATCAATCAGTTGTGCTCGTAGCTCTAAAAAATTCTCAATGATGCCATTATGCACAACCGCAATATTATTCTTACAATCTGTATGTGGATGGCTATTAACCCTCGATGGCTCCCCATGCGTGGCCCAGCGGGTATGTCCAATCCCTAATTTTCCTGGCATTGTATCTAAATCTAATTTCCGATGGATATCATCGATTTTCCCTTTATCCTTCTTTATAAATAAGTTTCCGTTATATTTCGTAGCCACTCCAACTGAATCATAGCCTCGATATTCTAATCGCTTTAGTGATTCCCGAATCGCTCGTGCCACATTGCCCCCATCAGTCGCGAGCACCCCTATAATTCCACAGCACATCTCCAGTCCTCTATTTTAAGGTTCTTCAACTTTCTTTAGTAATTCTCTTTAGTAATAACAAAGCATCTTAATGTAAAGTTGTAATTGCATCGATTGGTAATAAAACTAATGGTGCAAACTTTCACACTATAATAAACATTATTTTATTGAGTGCAACAGCAATTTCTCAAATCATTCCTCTGGTTTATACTAACTAAAATATGACGTTTAAAAAAAAATTGGAAATTTTAAAAAAACTAAGAAACAAAATATTAAAAAATTAAGAAATAGTCCTAATCAACCGTTTTAATCCGCTGATTTCCGTCCGCAACAACCTTCGCTGTAATTCGTCGCGGTAATTCACATCACGTGATTTCAATAAGTAGTCAATACTCTCCCGCCAGAGGATCTGATATTCTTCCTCCGTTAGGAAATGCATCTTTGCAAATTTCTTGATTAAATAAACGAGATCGATCATGTTTGCTTTCAATAACGCATCTGTATAGGCTTGCGTGGGATCTGTCAATTTACCTTTGAGAAGAAGCTGTTCTGTTACGCGATCTGCTATTGGCAAGAGCGAGATATCCCGGATATACAATTTCTTGGAAAAATAATCCTGATTTATATTTTGATAATACGTGTTTATTTTCCAAATGCGCGTATCATTCTTGGGCATGAAGTAGATGTAATTCCGATCTATATTTCCAAAGTTATCTTGGAATAGACGCGTGAAAGATCCTGGGATAAGGATGAATTTTAGAAGCTCAGTATCCCTCACCGGTAAAGACCATTTTTTTCTTAGTTGTTCTAACATTAAATCTTTAATGTTAGTTGTTCGTGGATTCGTAACCAAACCGGCTAAGCTCCGTTGATGGTCTTGAGAAAATTTTACCAAGGGTCGTAACATGTGTTTATTACTTTCCACGATGCGCGTTAAACTATTATCGAGCATGATTAAATCGGGCTTGCAATCCTCGATAACATCAAGCACATGCCCTTGGACATCATCGATAATGACTTGTTCAACTATCCTAACTTGTTCAACCAAATTATAGTTTAGGTTATTATTGAAGAATTCAACCATCATGCAATCATACTTGGAATCAACGCTAAACTCTTCCTCCGCTTTCAAGACGAGCCCTTTCACGTAAAGATTATCTGGCAGCTGCCCAAATCGCCTGATATCCAAAAAGTTTCGGATATCTCCAATATTTATTTCTTGGTCGAATGATTTTGGAATTGCTTCAATAAGACTATCACATAACCGCTCAAATTCTCGTATTGAAATGAAATCTCCGGCTAGATCATGAAGAAATTCAATTAACAATTGGGTATCTCGGGCTACCTCAGAACCATACTCAATATCTTCTTGAATAATTCGATAAGCTAAATAATCGATCAACTTACTGAACTTTTGATCCCCGAGGATCTGCCGCCATTCTGAGATCTCCCGATATCCAAAAACCCCTAATAGTTTCACCATTTTACAAATCCTCCACATTAGGTCGTAGCGTATATCTAAACGTGCATCTATAACCCGTTTCGACCTTTTTCTGATCTTCCGTTATGATATTAAATTCATATGAAGGAAAAATTGCGTTTAAAACGGCTCTCACAATTTTTTGGCAATACGAGCATAAACCTTTACTACAAAACTTTTCTTTTCTATCATTCAGCAAGGTTATTCCAAAGAGAATATACCCATGACGAATTTTTTTCGAATAGACCCGAGCTTTGGAATGAAGTCGTTTCTCAATTTCTCTAGTAATGAAATCATCAATACTAAGGGCACTCTTATTTTCTAGATGATTCAATGCTTCGCAAAATTGGTTCAAAATTCCTTTAATCTCCGGTGATATCTTATAATATGTATTTCGCTGATCAAATGAGCCGTTGAATTCGTAAACTAAGCCAGCTTGCGTTAACGCTTTCAATCTCCGACGCAGGCTGGAAAGTGACACAGAATCATCAGGTGCTATCACCTTTAATAGTTGTTTTTGCGAAAGCGGTCCATGCGTCCGACTCGAGAGTGTTTTTAAGATATTAAATGCATCCCCACGAAGTTCTCCAGGCGATTGCGTAAAAAATGACCGCACAAAGGCACTAAAGATGTCTTTTTTATCTTTAAACTTTTCTAAAATTAACTTTAAATCACCTGGGTCTATGAACTCAGGAAAATCTTTCACAGATTCCGTTACCATACCAAACCAACCAATCTATCGCCCCAAGAGGCGTCTCTACGCTCCGTTCTCTTTATTCTCGGCAAATCTTGCCTTTCCGAGAGAATAGAGCTATCTATATTCAATAAACGATCGGTATATATACTATTGTAAAATTTCAGTCTAAGGAACTTAATATAAATAAAACCGAATTCGCATAACTTTCATATTTAAGGAAAATCAATAGTCCAAAATAAGAGAAAGAAATAACTTTGAAACTGAGATCAGACGATAACGATTGAAGGAATGCTTTTAAATGCTTGATGATCTTGCAAAACTCTTTGAAAAGATTGATTTAATATGGTGTGATAACCCAGGAAAGGAGATCCAGAAATCTGATAACTATCAGAACTTACTCGTAATTTTTCCAAACTTAAAGCAAATTCATCAAGAGGTGCATAAAACTAATCTATTTGAATTTAATCGGACAATGAGGCATATCTTTCGATCTCTCAAGATTTATTATCTCTTAAAGCAGGAAGCATTCACTTACCAATCATTATCAAATACATCCCTCAAAAAACTGAAAGGAAAAATAGAGAAAAACTCAGTTTTCAAATTCTATCTCCCAATTATCTTGATCTATCATGATATCGGGCGATTCATCGATCGGAAGACGCATACTTATCAGAGTAGTAATTTAATTCTGAAGAACAATCTATTGGACTGCTTTGAATTATCAGAAATAGAAAAATTGTTATTACGAAAAATCATTGAATATCATCTACTTTTAGCCACTATTTACACGGGGGAATCGACCTTTTTTGGAATATTATCCCTTTTAAATGACAAAGAATTTATTGATTTGATTTCATTTGAAGATAGAAAGTATGCAGGACTCTTTGTAGATCTCTTAGAGGTTTTCACTTATTTAGACGTATTAGGATATCCATATTCGCGAATATTTGATCATTATTTGAAATATTACGAAGAAATCAATAAAAAATTAAAGAATTTATTGGCTCTCTGGCCGAATCTCGACGAAATTATCTCTCGAGCGAAAGATTATTCTTTCCAATGGACCGACTGGCGCCTCGCTAATGCATTGCGCGTATTTCAATTTGTTGAAACAACGCCCCACCTAACTAGAGAATTTTATTTCAATGTTTTAAAAGAGAGCATTCGCCCAGAATGCGACAAACGAGGTATAAATTTCAATTGGAATTCAATGAAAAATGAGTATCTATCAAATATATATAAATTACAGCTAAAATATGGTTTGCCGCTTTTGATGTTACTTGCATTCGGTGAATTTAAACGATTTCAACTGAAAGAACACCAAACTATTCCTCCCAAACTCTTATTATTTTGGATATTATTGGCCAACGAAATTAAAAAAAGGGGATTGGATAATGAAGAAGTGGTTTGGAACATCTATTTTGAAAAGATACCCTTCTGGTCTGAAATAACCAAGAGATTTACTGAAAAGCTCGAAATGAGTAAATTAAAATCCATAGTAAATCATGCAATTATTCAATTTGATGAAAAAAGACGAGAATATGCTCTCTATTTAGATTTCGGAGAATTAATTGATTGAAATTCGGCTGGATTTTTCATTTCTTTAGCCCGAGCAGCTAGAATGGCATTCACTTCCTGAATATCTCCCTTGACATACTTTAGAACGGGAATCCAGAACGGGATTTGCAACACGAGAAACCAAGTGGCAGCTCGGAGAGCGTAGAACTCGGGTTGAGCGGGCTGGGTAGTCATATAAAACGCCAATAACAGACCACCTGCCCATTGCCCAATGGCCCGCCCAATGTTATCGAGAAAGCTGGCAGTGGCAATCATTGTACCGCGATTCTCAGGGACGTTTACATCAATAAGGGTTGAGTACCAGTTTGGTCCGATTCCCTGATCTATTCCCAAGCCAATGGCGAGGAGTAACGCAATCCACAAAAAGTTATATGGTGATAGGGGTACAATAAATCCAGCTGCGATGAAAGGTATATTTAGAAATGCGCAATATACAGCTATCTTCGCCCGCGCACTTAGGTCTCCCTTCTTAAATTGTCTATCTCCTAACCAGGAAAAAATTATAGTTCCGACTAAAAAGCCGAGTGCGACAATTCCTAATGTTATCAGCAATTCAGATGACATTATGCCCTCCGCTAAATTGAAAGAAGCGGAGAGATAACTGAAAATCCATAAGAGCAATAATCCAGGGTAAATTGTATCCACGAAATTGATGATCAACCAAAAATTACTCTTTCGCGTATAGATTTTCTTCAAATCGACCCGTTTTATACGATATGAATAAACAAGTCCCTCTTTAGAAAGAATATCTTTCATTAAATCCTCTGCAGCGGCCCGCTTTGGTTCTGGAAACAGGACTAAAACGGCAATCATAAAAAACCCGATGGCTCCCACGAAAAGGAACGGATCTTTCCACAAAAAATTGATGCCCGTTCTCTCGAACTGGGAATAAATGTCACCACCAATAATAATGCCCGCGATTGCTCCCAAGAATGTCACAATAGTCCAAACTGCGAATGCTTTTGAACGATTACCTGTTGAAACGATATCACAGAGCATTGAAAAACCAACTGGCGTAAGTGATCCGATGCCAACGCCTGCTATGATACGTGTTACTGCGAATTGACGAACTGTTTGTGAATAAAACGAAAGCACTACGCATATTGCCCAGACACAACCTCCAAGGATGATTAGATTAATCCGCTCAGTTTTATCCGCAAAATAGCCAAAAATAATCATTGTAACCGCAAGAACAATTGTATAACCTGCTACAATAGCCCCAAGGAGAGCTGGGCCTATCCCAAAATATACTTGAATGGGAACCACATTAGTTGGCACGAGTGACTGCTCAAAGGTCATCAAATTAATTAAAATTAAAAAAAGAATCAATAAGAGGTAGTTCCGAATGTTACCGCTTTTATAGGTCGTCTCGATTTGTTGAGATGAAGGTTCGCTATTAATGTGCAATTTCATTCAACTTAACATTTTGTCCAATTTACTTTTTTTTAAAGCTATATACCTATTTGATATACTAAGAAATTTAAGATTAAATAAAAGATGGATTCTTATTTGATTAGAGAAATATAAGTATGAGGGTAAAATTATGCGAAATTTATGGGCGCCTTGGCGATTTAGCTATATCATAGATTCAAAGCGGGAGGAAGGTTGTCTTTTTTGCAGAATAATCAAAGAAGAAAAGGATGAAAAAAATTTTGTGGTGGTTCGTAAAGAACGATGTTTTATTATGTTAAACCTCTATCCTTATAACAATGGACATCTAATGATCAGCCCCTATATGCATGTTCCGGGTCTTGAGGACCTTCAAAAAGAAGATCGCAATGAATTATTTGAGACTGTTGCCAACGCATGCGCAAACCTACGTAAAGAAATGAATGCTGAAGGATTCAATATTGGCATAAATATTGGTACAGTCGCAGGAGCTGGCGTTGCAGAACATGTTCATGTACATATAGTACCACGGTGGGCTGGTGATACTAACTTTATGCCGATTATTGGTGATACTAAAGTAATATCTGAAGCTTTAGAAGATACCTATCGCCGATTGAAGAAATACCAGTATTAACATCTGAGTTCATTTTAAACAGGATTAGCCCAGAAAAGTAATGCACAAATTCCCATCGAAACAAGAAGGGTTACAGGAATTGTTAAAAACCAAGAATACATAATTTCCTTTACGGTCTTCTTATTAAATCGTAGACGTTTAATCATACTGTTTCCAATTATTGCGAATATTAAAACGACCGTCCCTGAAATTGGAAATCCCAAAATTGTTGCTAATAACATGATAATCATAACAGCGGTCTGAATTGCGAATCCATCACTTGGACGCATTTCAACAATATTTTTCCCTACATTTTTCAAAACTCGCCGTCCTAATACATATAATCCGAATCCGATTCCAATACCTCCAATTAAGAGTAAAATTGTTAAAGGAGGTAAATCCTCAAATCCGGCCAAGACTCCAACTGCATTTCCAACATCATTGCCAGCTCTGGAAATTCCAGTTATTATTACAGTTACTATTAACGCATAGAGAAAATATTTTTCCATTTTCTCAATACCTCGCAATCCTTTGGGTCTTGTTAGGATGTATCGTCGGATTAGCCAATAAATCCCAATGGAGACTAAAAGCCCCATTATTGGCGAGATTATCCACCCTAAAACAACGCCCGTAAAACCACTCCAGATCACCACATCACCCCCAACAAAAATCATATAATAAAGACCAACACCAATAACACCGCCAACCACGCTTACAGTG
>JABXJU010000332.1 GCA_013375405.1 Candidatus Helarchaeota archaeon | reverse complement strand
TTGCTCAATTGGAGAGGTTTGGTCCATCAGATCCATAAGTTCATCAAAAACAACCTCTTCTATTTCACCTTCAGAAGCGGGAGTTGGAGCTGGTATGGAGGGTGCTCTTGGAATTGGAGGGGGTTCAGGTGAAACAAAGGGTTTAGTGGATATTGGTTGGGAAATAGGGGGTTTTACCGGGGGAATTCCTATAGGAGAGGGGGGAGTGGGTTTGACGCTTGGGATTACCACTTTTTCTTTGCCAGGTTTTTCTTCAGGGGCACCAATAATTAACCGTTTTAGTTTAATCCACTTCTTTTTTTGATATTTTCGCAGAATTTCGTCGACTTTTAGTTGTGGTAATTTGGTCTTTTCGCAAATATCTGAAATAGTATTTTCCCCTGTTACAAGGTGTAAGACTTTAGCCTCTTCCATTCCAAATTTTTTGTTCGCTATTGAAACTGTTAAAACAGGAACTCGGACAGCAGCTTTTGCGGGAGCTTTCTCTTCACCGAAACCGGGTGTAATTTCAAAAAAGCGATCAATTTCGGCAGAATACTTATGCATTCGACCTTTAAAGGCGAGAAGTTGCCCGACGGGCCCTTTATCGGAGTTTAGAATAACTAAGGCTTGTTCAGAAATTTTGAAGAAAGCGATATTCGTTCCACTTAAGGGTAAACTATGATCTCCGACAGATAAAAGCTGAAAATTTCCTTTAGCGAAAGAAATAATGAAATCAGCAAATTTCTTGACTTCTGTATCAATATATTTAATATTTGCGTCTGAATCAACAACCGAAACGGTGATAGTTCCGCCGACAAGTCGCCCCATGTCAGTTTTTATTAACTCAATTAAGTCAGACAGTTTTTTTATTTCCTTCTTTGTGCTCATAGCCCATATATCCTCCAAAATCACCCTAAGGGCATCATATCCGTCTTCTTTTGGGAAAACTACCAGATTTAAGGTTGAATTCTTGATACTCCTTAAATTATGGCTTCTATTTATAATTAATATGTATGTAAGTAGTGAGTCCCTTTAAAATCTTTTTCAGTTTCACCAATAGTAACTCTCAAGAGAATGGTAGGTTCGCGGGGATTTTCGTGATTTCTTAAAGATAGAAATCAATTCGAACCCCGGATCTCCGCGGTGTGAGCGCGGCGTCTTAACGACTGGACCACGAACCTCAGTAACACATCATTATATTTCTATTCTTCTTTTTTATGTTGATTATTAATTGTTTTATCTTAATTATTATAATTATCGGAACTTTTAAGTTGTTAAATACATAATCTTTTTAAGAATTTTTAAATTGGAAATAACAAGGATTTGAGTAGAAGATTCTGGAGTTAAAGAGATGCCAAAAGAGCTAAAAGACGTAATGAAATTTATAGAATTATCGAATGATGCATCTGAATGTCGAGTAAAACGAATAAAAGATGTTGTTAAATTGAAATTAAGGACTATAAAATACTTATACACCTTAAAACTAGAGCCAGAAAACGCAGAAGAGATTATAAAAAAGATAAAATGTCAAGTTATTGAAATTTAGGGGAAAAATCTATTTTAAAGGAGCCAGAAAATAAGAAGACTAACTGAATAGAAAAGAATACCAAGTCCGATAGAAATTGGTAATCCTGGAAGCAATTCTCTTTTTTTTAATAATTGAAAAGTTATAATAGCTCCTATAAGAACGCCAATAGTTGTACAAACAAAGGGAACTATGGCCCCTACGAGCCCGAATTCAATTAAAAAATCTAACTGAAACCCTAAGAGCAATGTGTGAGTTGAAAGCATAGAATAAAAGGCTAAATCTCCTAATCCTATTTCCCAATTGCGATCAGTATAAGTCATGTCAATAGGTAGATTCACGGTCTCGTCTGTTTCAGTCATTTCAATGATTTTTTTAATTGGTCCTTTGAAAACCGCAATAACATCATATATAGAGAGAATACCAACAAGAAGGAACGCAGTCCAAGTTGGAAGTACAATGCCGAGAAAGGCGCCAATAAGAGCACCAAATAGAAGCAGAGCCGTATTTTTTGCAAGATCTGATGATTTGTTTGATAATAGAGAATATGAAAGATAAAATCCAGCAGCAAATGAAATTATTAAAGAGATTATTAAATAAATTAATGCAAATAATTCAAAAATTGCCAGTATAAGATATAGAAAGAAGAAAATTAAAAATATGCCCATAAATCCAAAACAAATGATAAAAAAGACTCTAAGAACTTTCTCCTTACCGTATTTTATTGATAAATAAACTAAGGTAACTCCAATTATTGCAAAGATAGTGTAAAATAAGGCGTTTAATAGCGCAGATAATACTCCGCCTTCCGCCTCAGAGAAAGGTACGCCCTCGATCGTAATGCCACTTATGATTCCTATAATTGCAAGCGGAATTGCAATAATAAGAGTAATAAGGATTGGACGTAATGCGTGTTCAGTTTTTACAATTATTTCTGAGGTCAATAAAACCACTTACCTTTATAATTACTAATTAAGAATGTAATTTAATAAATAAATTGTAATGGAAAGGAATGTGTAAATATAAAAAAACTAGGGTTGCTTTGTTTTGGAAACATAGATTTGGAGGTTTTAAAACATCTTCAAAGAAATTTAGCATTAGTTTTTAAAGAAATTTTTAAGGAAATTCGAATAATTGATGAAAGTTGTGAAATTCCTAAAAAGTCATATGATACGGAGCGGAAACAATATTTAGCGCCCTTATTTCTGCATGCTATCCGAAATTTTGCAGATGAAAACAAGTATGATAAAATTCTTGGAATAACTTCTCTTGATTTATTTGTTTCTCAACTGAATTTCGTATTTGGGATGGCCGAATTGGGATCACAGGCGAAAGCGGCAGTCATTTCATTACATCATTTATATCCCGAATTCTTTGGACAGCTTCCAAATAGAACTTTATTTTTGAAGCGAGTGGTAAAAGAAGGACTTCACGAAATCGGGCATACCTTTGGATTAGAACATTGCCATAATCAATGCATTATGATTTTTTCGAATAGTATTTTAGATACAGATAATAAACCTGCAATGTTTTGTGAAGATTGTAGGAATAAACTTTTGTCAAGGAGTTAAATGGTAAAACTTTCATCCGATTTTGGGGCAATTGCATTTAATTTGGTAGTTTTATTTATTTCTTTTGCGAAAGATTTACAGCTTTCTTCCTCACCATGTACACAAAAGACGGTTAAATCCGAATTGTTCTCGAGTGAGTGAATAAATTCCCAAAGGCCGTTGCGTCCTGCATGGGATGAGAATTTAAACTTTTCAACTTGGGCGTTAACATCATTCTCACCCCATTTCTTAGTATCTAAAAGTATCTGTCCTGG
>JABXJU010000068.1 GCA_013375405.1 Candidatus Helarchaeota archaeon | reverse complement strand
GTTTCGGCAGGCTTCGGCAGTAGCACCCGCCCCTCCATGGTAGGGATCTAAATAGGTATGACGTGCATTGCAATCAGTAGCAACAGCAATCGCTTTATTTGTATTAAAAATTCTTAATACTGCGGCATCTGCATGTCCAGGTTTTATAACCGTCCGGACCCCTACTTCATGATCATATTGGTGATAAACCCACCCCATATCCGCAATATTTGGAGATCCCAATAGTTGATAGATAGATTCAGTGAGATCTCTCGGCATACTTGGAGCTTCTATTTTCTTTAATCTATCAATATGTTCAGGTTTTCGTTTTATACGATGAATGACAGGCGCATCATCTAATATGCTCGCTGGCAGAACTCCAGCTTCTTTGCCATCTTTTTGCATGTGTATATTTCCAGTATCAGTTACAGTTCCTACAACAGCATGAGGGATTTCGAATTTTTTAAAGATGTCTGTAATTATTTCCACTCCATTAGGATCGACCACAAACATCATACGTTCCTGAGATTCTGAAACCATGATTTCATAAGGGATCATACCTGGCTCGCGAAGAAAAATTTTATCGAGATCAACATCGACACCAGTTCCCCCACCCCCTGCTAACTCTGAACAGACACAGGTGAACCCTCCACCACCCAAATCCTTTAATCCATGCACATATCCTGTTTTTAAGGCTTCTAAAGTGGCTTCGATGATCAGTTTTTTCGTAAAAGGGTCTCCAATTTGAACAGCAGGTCGATCTTCCTCGGACTTATCAGTGAGCACCCGTGAGGCGAAGGTTACTCCGCCGAGTCCATCTCTACCTGTTGAGCCCCCCATGAGGATTAGTTTGTCCCCAACTTGGTTAGCAATACTTCTCTTGATTTCCTCCTTCTTTCCAACCCCAACACAAGCAACATTAACTAAACAATTTGCTTCAAAACTTTCATCAAACTCAACCTCTCCCCCAACAGTGGGCACCCCTATACAATTCCCGTAATCTCCTATACCCTTCACTACATATTCAAATAACCAACGCGAATGCCCGCTAGTGAGAGACCCAAACCGGAGCGGGTCTAAAAGTGCGATAGGACGGGCGCCCATACATAAAATATCCCGAACAATCCCACCAATCCCCGTCGCGGCCCCATCATATGGAACAATTGCAGAGGGATGGTTGTGAGATTCAATCTTGAAAGTAACAACTAATCCATCCCCAATATCAATCACCCCTGCATCCTCCCCTGGGCCTATTAGGACATGAGGCGCCTCCGTAGGAAGCATTTTTAAAATAGGGCGAGAACTCTTGTAGGAGCAATGTTCGGACCACATGATATCTATCATGCCGACTTCGACCATGTTCGGGGTTCGCCCTAGCATTTTTTTCACCTTCTCTATTTCATCAGGTTTTAGATCGACGTGTACCCCCGAAACCATCGGTATTTTAGTATCCCCCCAAGAATTGCTTTAAGGATTGAAAGATACCAGTTCCATCACGACTCCTATATGGGCTTATTATCGGTTCGCTTGCACGTTCTGGGTGCGGCATCATACCAACTACATTGCGTTCTAAATTACAAATGCCAGCAATGTTTTCAAATGCCCCATTAGGATTCGATTGGGGTGTGATTTCACCATTTTTATCAGAATAACGAAAAATAATTTGATCATTTTCATTTAATTCTTTCAAAGATTTCTCATCATTGAAATATCGCCCTTCTCCATGGGCTACTGGAATCCGTATTACTGTTCCTTTTTTAATCTCATTTGTAAAAACTGAATTACTAGATTCCGTCCGTAAATAGACCCATTTACAAACGAAGGTTAAACAATCATTCTGGAGTAAGGCCCCTGGTAAAAGTTCAGCTTCAATTAAGGTTTGAAATCCATTACAAATTCCAAGGATTGGTTTTCCTTCTTTTGCCATGTCCTTTACAATTTGCATTGCGGGATTATACGCTGCTATTATTCCTGCTCGCAAATGATCTCCATATGAAAATCCCCCTGGCAAAACTGCGGCATTATATTTCGAATCCTTAAAAAAGGCATGCCAAACTAAATCAGTATCAATATGCATTATATTTTTTAGCACATGGACTGTATCAAGATCGCAATTACTGCCTGGAAACTGGACAACTGCGACTTTAATACCCATTCATTTAAGCCTTCTAATCATATTTCTCCTTTTACAGTAATAGTGCAAATATGTGCCACGGGATTGAAAATTCGTAAATCATTACTTAGTTTGAATACGATTTCTTTTGCTTCTTTTTCACTTGAAGCCGTAACTTTCATTCGAAAGTATTTCCCAGAACGCACAGAGGTGACCATATCAAATCCCCCTCGGTTAATAAGATCCTTCTGAACGGTTTGTCCCTCGGGATCTCGTGCTGCAGGTTTATTTTCAATGACAATTTCAACAGTATATTCTGACACTAACTCACCTAAAACGAGGGCTCTTGCCCAATTAATTGTTTATACAAATTAATATAGACATTTTTTACCTCATCTAAAGAGCCACCCTTTCGATAAACATCCTTATCTAAAATTTTTCCTTCTTCTGCCTTCACCCATAAACGACAACTATCTCCATTAATTTCATCGCTCACCAAGAATTGTCCCGATGCATCACGCCCCACTTCAATCTTAAAATCCACTAACTTTATTCCTTTGGAGTCGAAAAATTCCTTCATGGCGCTATTCACATTAAGTGTGATCTCACGAATCCGATCGCATTCGTCTCGAGTTGCTAATTTTAGATATGTCATGTGCATATCGTTAATCATTGGGTCGTGGTGTTCATCATCTTTTAGGAAAAATTCAACGAGAGGAGGCTCCATTTTCTCGCCAGCTTTTACAGGAAATCGGTGCAAAAGATGTCCCGCTGCGATATTTCGACACACAATTTCTACGGGAAGCATTGTGACTTTTCGGACAACCATATAACTTGGTGGAACATACTTCACATAATGTGTCGGAACACCTGCATTCTCTAGTATTTCAAATATCTTAGACGAGATCGCACAATTTAGATATCCTTTTCCAGAAATAACATCGTGTTTCAGACCATCTCCGGCAGTAATATCATCTTTAAATTCTAGAATGACCTCATTTGCATCAGTGGATTCATATACAATTTTTGTCTTACCCTCTGCTAGTTTTTTTCCTAATTTTAAATCACTTGTCATTTTCTTCAATACCCTTGCTATATATTATGTCGGCAGCTATCGTGAATCATTTCACTATTTTCTTTTTACTTCTTTTTGTCGCTCTTACCTCTAATAAGGCGCGTTTATAGTGTTCGTTCGCATTTTTTATGTACTTATATGCCACTAAGCTAAGAGGAAATTCATAGGAATTTAAACTTTTTCAACATCCTTGTTAAAAAGTCGTTATTCCTACAAAAAAGTTAACACAATAATGTCTAAAACTCAAAAATGAATTGTTTTTACTAAGGGACAAATTTTCTTTATTTTTCTTTACAATTTTTGGTGGATTCATTAGCGACCGTTTAAGTGTCACAATTATTGACTAGGAAGAAGGCAATTTGCTGTAAAATGATTTATAGTTCTTCCTATTTTTAAATTATATGGATTATTTTATTCCAACTAATTCCTTTCAATGAATAATTCTTGTTTAGATAGCGGTCCTTGGTGGATTCTTTTTTATAAATATTTAAAAAAAACGGATACTAGAATTTGATTATATTATTTGACTTTTATGAAAATCAATTTTGATAAAAGAAAATATAAAATAGAATAGGAAAAGATGATGAACGATGGGTAAAGGTAAAAAGAAGGTAAAAGAAGCAGTTATTACATCTAAAAAGATAGAAGCCGAACAAATTGGGAACGTTATTGATATTGAAGGTATTGGAGAAGAATATGCGCAAGATCTAAAGCGCGTAGGAATAAAAACTACCGAAGATTTGAGAAATGCCTCATTTGTGGACGTTGCGGAAGCCACTAACATTAGCCCGAAGTTACTCTATAAATGGGTCTGCCAGGCAGATTTATTCCGGGTAAGGCGAGCTGCCGAAGAATATACAAACCTACTATTTGAGATGGACATTGAAACTGTGAAAGAATTAAGTAAGCAAAAGGTAGATGATCTTCATAGTAGGGTGGTAAAATTTGCGAAAGAGGCAGATAAAAAGCCTGGTTGGCATGGCGATGTTAATAAAGTTCCTACTAAAGATGACGTTAAAAAATGGATTGATAGTGCTAAAAAAATAGTAAAATAGAGTTAGTTTTTCATATCAAGCCTTAAAATCCTCTATTTTTTTTACTTATTACATTTATTTTTAATTCCTCTAAATGAAAATATGCAAAGCCATCTTTCTCTAGATTAACCTAAAAATTCAAATTTCCTTTCTAAAAAATCTCTTTGCTAAGTAGAAATAAAACCTTGGAAAAAGATTTTTTTTGATATGAGAATGTATCATTAGGAAAATTGGATTAGCAAAGTTTCCTATGAAATTTATAAAAGGCGCTGGAAAGATTATGCCCCAACATACCTATGGAGAAATTCCAGATTCAATTCCAATCAAGAAGATGATTCCCATAGGAGAGCACATCTGGAGAATAATTCAAGAATATGGTTGGGACTATTATTATAAGCAAATTAGTGATCCGGAGGTAGATTTCTTCCCAAAGCTCGGTGATGCCGTTAATGAAAAATTTCAAACAGCTGTGGAGGCTGCCAAGGACGTTTTGGATGGTAAAATCAAAAATCCAGAGAAGGTCTTTTCAACTTGGTTTTTTCCCCCTTTGATCTATGTGCGTTCTGATCTACAAATGGGAACAACAAAGCTTATTTACGGTGATTCGACTGATATCACATTTGTTGTAATGGCTGATGACACTTCTCAGGTCGAACTCCTCATTAACGGACATATGGAGGACGGTCTTCCTGCAGATTACTGGTACATTAAGAAAGATGACGAAATATTTGATAGACGTCATATGAAGCTGGGGATTAAGCTTCGTGAAATTCCTAATTACACGAAAGATGTCATGAAGAGCGGCTTTCACATTATAGATGTATTACGGGATGTTCGAAATGAGCGAAGCCCACATTGGGCTGACTCAGCATATTCTATTTGTATGGTGTATGTGAGCGGTGGTATAAATATGTCCTGCGATCTATCAAATTGGGCTAATCTTGGGGGCGTGTGGGATGGACTATCTTCCAAAAAAATATACGGCGCACCAGATTATTGGTTCTGCTACGTACCATGGCCGCCTCTCTTAGGAATGCTAATGAGAATGGGAAGATCAAGTTGGACCGTCAGAATGACTGGCTTACTAACGAATCATCAATTATTTATCAACGCCTTCGAACCTAAGCATAAAGCCTTATTTAAATATGGTACTCCGGAACTTTGGCAATATTTGGTGAACGATATAAAACAGAGAGGCGTAGCAACACCAAAAATGACGTTAGATTGCACACCTCCCGCTTTGAAAGATAAAAAGAAGTTCATTAATGAAGAATTTGATTGGATTTATCCGAGCGGAAGCAGGATTATGCCTTTTGAATGGGGATTGACAGAAGACGAAGTCTTTGGTGGAATTATAACAGATATCACGCACGAAACTCCCCCAGCAGAATTCTATGGGGGAGAACATGTGCTTTCTAAAGGAATCGGGAAAGCCGATTAATTGAAATTCTCACCCATAGCTTTTTTGCTAATCATTTCATATCTTTCATCAGCTTAAATCAATCAATTAAATAGGTGATCAAATTAGAGGAAATTGCTATTGAGATAACGGATGAGGCATGCAACTATATCAACGAGAAAATAGGTCCAAATTCTGGAATAATTATTTCATTTAATGAAGTAGTTAATTGATGTGGTTCAGCTGGAGAGTGGATTGCCGTGAGTATTCAAGACATGTCGCAATATGATCCTGAATCGTACTATAAAATGAATACGAAAGGATTTGATATCTTCTTTCAAACCGATGCCTATTTTATGGTCAGTGGTCTATCGAAATTGACTATTATGCTCTCCAATACTTCTTACGGAGATTTTCTCGCAATAAAAGAATTTGAACCTTCTCTAAATTGAATGATAGTATAGATGAAGTAATTTACAAAATTTTAGGTATATTACTGATAAGGGTTCATGCCCCCCTCCCTGTCAATTCAAAAATTCTAAGTCGATAATTTACCATTTATCATATAAAATTTATAATTTCCACGGGACTCCTAAAAGATTCTAATTCATCTAGCCAATAAGTTAGTAAAAAACATTAATAACCAATTTAGCGGAAGAGAGAAAATAAGGTGACTTTAATGGATTTTGATATTAAGGTACTTCAAGATCCCATTCCAGTGGATAAAATCTCCGAGCTCTATGAGAAGACCTATTTTATAAGTTATTTTCAATCTGGGGCGAACAGTTGGAATTCTGTAAAATATACAGAATGGTATTTAGGAGCTTATCATCCTGATAGGCGCTTTTTTTATTCAGCATGGAAGGGAGATCAGTTGATAGCCACCATGATGGGTACTCCTGTTAAACTCAAACTCGAGAATGAAATAGAATTAAATGCCCTTTCCCTAGGATTAACTGCGACCCTCCCTGAGTTCCAACGCCAAGGGATCCAAAAAGCCTTACTCACCCGCATGATTGAAGATGCTACAAAGGCAGGAATCGATTTTATTTACGGTTTTCCGGAAAAAGGATTTGGTGGAAATGAATTACTTAAAGACCATTTCAATTTCAAAAGATTTCTGAAAAATCAACAGCATTATATCAAGGTAATGGGGGATTATGGCAGAAAAATTCTTCACGAATATCGAGGCTTAAATATTGTTCTAGCAAAATTGTTAAAACTCTATGCAGGAATTCCTAAGAATGTTTTGCAAGGCGGTAAGATTCGTGAAGGTAAAGAAAGCGATATGAAAAGTGCGGTGGATATAATTAATTCATATCAAAAACGAATGATATTAAGTAAAATTTGGACAGACGAACGGATTAAGTACGAGTTTGAGTATACAAGTAGACTAAAGACGTTTGATCCACCATGGGGTTATCACTGGAAAGTGTGGGAACGCGACGGGAAGATCTTAGCCACCCTGTTTATTCGTTTTGAGACGATCAATTTTAAAAACGGCATCGCACCTGCCACTTTGATGTCTGAGACCTGTTTCGCTGAAGAAACCACTGTAGAAGAAAGAGCGGGGGTAATAGCGCATATAGTCCGGTGGATACGAGACGAACATCCGAAGATATTTATCGTTCAGACAACCCAACCTCAATATGAAATAAAAACCTTCAAGAAGCTCAAATTCATTGATGATACAAGCACCTATGAATTTCTTGTTTTAATTCTCTCATCTAAAGGTGAAGAATTAAATAGATATGAGAAATACAAAGAATTTTTCATACCATACCATCGTTAAACTAACTAGACCAAAATCGATAAAAATGTCGGAAGAATTAGATTTCTCTGCAAATATCATCGGAGAAATTCTAGATTTCATGCAGAGTGAAACGAAAGAATTAACTGTCGAGATAATCCAAGATAAATTGGAACGCGTAGATACCATTATTGCTGAATTAAAGAATCTTCCTGATAACGACACCGAAATTCTTTGGCCAGATCGCTTGGAGCGATTTGGAAAACTTGATCCCGCCCAGAAAGCATTCGTCATTCTAGCAGTAGCAGATAAAGAACTGGATTTTAGCACACTTATTCAAAAGGGGCAAAAAATTGAAACTATTATCAAGATATCCTACTTGAAGGAAGTCAGGTGGTTTTCACAGGTCGCAAGACATGTTGAAGATATTGTGGCGGGAAAGGAAAATATTAAGAAATATTTAGAGAAAAATCCACGATTAAAACGAATTGGGTGCGGCAATTTTGCAAAAAATTTCCCAGATCATGTGTTTAAATTATTGGGACATCTGCTCTATCCAAAATTGATTTAATTCAGAGGGAATTAATTTATGCTAAACGTTTCAGCAATCCAATTTAATCCTGATTTCTTAAAATTGGAGTCAAATAGAGAGCGAATCAAACGATTAATTGAGAAGGCGATCTCCGCGAATAAGGCTGAATTAATTGTACTCCCCGAATTAGCATTCTCAGGATATAATTTTGAGAATCCTCAACAGGTTCAGAAGACAGCTGAGAAGATTCCAGAATCAAAAAGTTGTAAATTGTTAGAAAAATTATCAATAGAAAACGCGGTATTTATTGTAGCAGGTATTAACGAAAAAGCTGAGGGAAAATTTTATAATTCAGCGGTGGTTTTCGGACCAGATGGATATATAACGACATACCGGAAAATTCAATTATATGCACGCGAGAAAGAATTTTTTCTACCTGGGGATCTCCCCTTACAGTTATTTGATCTTCATAAATATAAAATCGGTATAATGGTATGTTTTGATTGGTTTTTTCCAGAAATACCACGGTCCCTTGCTCTGATGGGTGCCGATATAGTTTGTCATTTAATGAACGCAGTAATTCCGGACGGTGCTTATTTGGGCGATACGTATCATTCCAAATGGAATAGAATATTCATCATTCTAGCCAATCGTATTGGAATAGAACGTAATCTGACATTTATTGGGAGGAGCACCATAATCGATCAAACAGGAAAGGTTTTAAATCAGGCCTCAAAGGACCTGGAAGAAATCATTCACAGTTCAATTAACCCAATACTAGCGCGAAATAAGAAACTCAATAGATTTAATCATGTTTTAAACGATAGACGGGTTAATATGTACAAAATAGAGTAATTATTTCTAACCCAAGTGCAAGAAATTTAAAACAACTTTTGCACTGTGGATGACAGCTGGATCATAATCTAAAAGACAGGATTTTAAGAAAAGAATTAATTGCTCGGTGTATATATAGTTTTTTGCAATGAAACCCAATCCATATACAGTCCCAATTCTCACGTCGACATCAGAATCATTTAATAATGGTTTTAACCTCTCGACAATAGTAGTGATTTCTGTTTCTTCACAAAATAACCCAAGCCCTACAACCCCTGTTAATCGAAAATACCAATATGAGCTAGAGAGGAGTTCTTCTAGCAAGTTATGGCGTCTTTCTTTGGAAGTTGATGCACTTAAAATGAGTGCTAAACCTACCGAGGCATTTCTTTTAACAAATCTAGTCTCATCAAAAAGGAGTAGTTTCAAAATATCAATAAAAGGAACGGGGTCTTCGAGATAAGCTCCGAGAATCCCAATACTTAAGGCAGCACTGCCTCGAATATAAATATCATCTACTATCAACAAAGATTTCAAATACGTAACTAACTTTTCATAATACTCAGATTTTACAGCAGTAATTAATAATAAACCCAGTACAGAACTTATCCGAACGGAGCTTTCTTTATCTTCTATAGTCTCCTGAAGAAATGTAATTAATTCCTCTACATTTTGACAAAAAGTCCAATCAGACTCATCGATTTCTGTACTCATTCTGTCCTACTCATTAGAGACGTGCTATGATTAAATACTTAAAAATCACAATATTATAAAAACGATTATAGAAAAGGCTTATGAATTAATAAATATAATATAACAATTGGTGAGATGGATGTCCGAATACGATATTAAAGGACCTAATACAGCCTTGACCGAAAAAATTAGCAAACAAAAGATATATTTCATCGCTAAAACAGTGGATCAACATCAAGCACGAACCCTGATCGAACAAAAGAAGAAGAAGCCCTATGGAAGACAAGCAAAAAACCCAGAGGAAATCGATATTGAAAGCGTTGAACAAAATTATAATATGTTTCTAAGAGTAAAGGGGAAATATTGGATACGATATTTACGACACAAGCATCTCGAAGTACCGGTGCAAAGTGATGTGGAAGGTGTCCGGGTTTTTGATAAAATTATTAAATTAGGAGAGGTTATTGAAGGTCCAAAAAAATTGAAGCGGAATGTCACAATTGACATTGTTGAAAAAGTATTCATTGAAAATAATGGTGACCTCGCGTTTAATATCGAAGGAAACCAGATCAATCCCGATAAAATCAGTAACATGGTACTGGAAGACGCTCCTAGCACATTCATTAATGAAAATAAAGATCGCATTCAAATTGCTAAAATAACTCCCGAATTAGCGATTGAGAAGCTTCGGATTCAAATTGCTCGACGCCCAACAGATGTCCAACGAATTTTAGATGAAGTCTTTGAAATTCCTCTCGTTCAAATCATTTTAAGCCCATATTTCATTGCAGTCTTGAACTTCAATGAAGTTCGAAAGAAAGTCTTTTGTGACGCAGTTAGTGGAAAAATTACCACGTAACTACCATAATTTTTTCTTTCTTTTATTTAGAGCTTCATTAGGGGGAATACATAAACTAAGATCGCAATTAGTAAAGCAATCGTAATGAAGTAATATATTTTATTCCAGCGAATGACTTTTAGCCCATCAAGGGGGCCGAATGGAATCAAATTAAAGATTCCTAACAAGGAATTAAGATTTGTCGCAATAATCAGAACATTGAACATATTATCAGTCGGAACAAATAAAATATTGGCTAGTATAATGAAGATAGCTGCCAATATTAGATTAACTACTGGTCCTGCTAGTGCAATCTTGCCCATATTCTCTGTACTAGTGTCTCCTGTTACTTGAACAGCACCTGGGCACACTATTTTTATAGGATTAAATGGAATAACCGAAATTGCTGTTAAAATTGTGAAAATTTTAATAAGGCGAAATTCGGACCAATTACCAAGCCGAATACCAACAAATTTATGCCCAAATTCGTGGAGAAGAAATGCCAGAGTTACAAATAATGCAAGCAATAAGAAATTCCCCCAATCTGGCTCCTTTCCATATAACCAATAAATAGTAAAAAACATAGAAATCCCGACACCAAACATGAGAATGAGCCCCAAAGCCAGATGCTGCAATTCAAGCGCGGAAAATTTCCAAATGGGATTTTCGGGCCGTTGTATCACATACATAGGTACCCGCTCAATTATAACTTCCGTTCCATCTGGTTCAAAATACCGTTCAACTTGAGCACCAGGTGTAGGCTGCCAACTTGTTTCTGTGGGATAAGACTCTGTGGGTGTTGATTGAACCCGGGCATGTGGCGGTAAGGCTGTATGTATATTTTTGCAATTATGATTTTCTGGAAGCCTATGGTCACTACAGAACGCTTCTGAACAATATGTACAAATGAACGGCATGTAAATCTCTTTTCTACACTTTACACATCGAGTCACGCCACTTTCGTCTCCTTAAAAAAATTGATAACATTCATAATGGATAGATAATAATTAATACCACGTAATTAATATTTTAGGTTCTGAGAGTTAACTGAAATTAACATTAAAAATTAACATAAATAAAATCAATGTAGGCATGGTGAATAAGAATGGGTGATGAAGAATTTGTCCCGTACTCCTCACCTCTAGGAATTCCTGGATCGAGTTATGCGGCTCAAATCGGGAAACTAGGGGAGGTGTGGGCATTGCGATTAGTCAAAGGGAGAGAAATTTTAGAACAAGGGACTTTTGAAGAATTGAATGGTAATAAAATAATCGCATTCATTATTCAAAACCTCGCAATCCCAATGATCAATCCTTATCAAATATCTCAATCAGTAAAGGCTTTAATCACGCAAGCTGAGCGTGGTCCAATGCAGGCAACAGCCCCCGCAGGTGCGGTTGCAGTTGCAGCAACGGGCGCCGCTGCAGGACTTGGAGCGGGTGTAAGTGCACCAGCTACAGTTGGTGTATCTGGTGATGCCTGTCCAAGATGTAGACGTCCCATTCAACCAAACTTCTTCTTCTGTCCATATTGTTCGCTAACACTTAGGGAATTCCGATGCGATGCATGCCAAAAAGTCATTCGCCTTGATTACAAGATGTGTCCCTACTGTGGGTCCGTTGTCTCAAGTTAAATCCGAAAAAGTAATCTCCAGCCAAATCCATCTATTTTTTTCCATTTGATTAAACGGTACAATTGAAAATAATCCTCGCAATTCCCTTCAATAAGAAAAATTTTCATGTTTCATAAAAGAGTAAGTGTAATAATGATCCAACTTAAAATCAATGCTTTTTCTTTGAGGAAAAAAGAGAGGTAAATTTTATTTTCTTCGCCATTGTTTATAGGCTAAACGGATATCATCGCCATTGACAGTTTTTCGGTGCGCATGTTCTGCTAGATCTCGTGCCATTGCAGCAATTTCCAACCCTAATTCCTCCAAAATTTCACCCATAGCTATTGCTGCCTTTTCACTTACTCGTTCTGCTTTCGCTTTTCTTATTAATCGGTCAATCGGAGCAAGAGGAATGATTCGTTCTATTTTTTCTCTGGGCATTGGCAGCCCTCACCCACTAATCTTTTAGATCTTAATTTTTATAAGTATAAATCTCGTGTTACAGACTTTTAATTCAAGTTTTATCTATTTATATGCCTTATTTTCAAAGATGACGTATTTAAAAGTTTTGTCGGACAAAATGAATAATAATTAACCAGTTGTTAATAAACTAAATACTAATTGACGCGTTTTTGTCTCAAAAAAGAGACTGGAATTTTATTAAAATTAATTCAATTAGAAACTAGATTCGACGTTTTTGAAAAATATAATAGATTTCCAGTAATAGTTCTTTTAGGATGGAAAGGAAAGAGGACTAAATCAGTCCAATATCAATAAAATTTGAATTTCGTTGATCATTTTACGGAATATAAACAAATTTATAAAATGGGAAATGTTATAATATCAACGAGTGTAAGGGTTTAAAGTCGATGTGAATCATGTGCCAAAAGATAAATCGGAAAAGGGTGAAACAGCTAGGAAAGGACCCAGTGAGCAAACCATTCCCGAAGAAGTACTGAAGCAATTACCCCCAGATGTAAAAGCCCAATTAGGTTATGTTGAGGAACAAAAACCTATCTTTAAACCCCCCTCTGGAGTAAATGCAGGCTTATCCGATTCTATTGACCGTTTACGTGAAGGATTTGAAAAAATTGGACTCACATTAATTGGGCGGATGGGCGAATTTGCCTCTACATTAGAACGAGTGGTAATGACTGTTGCAAGGATAGAAAAAGTTGAAAATTTGACTGCTGAAACTACATATTTTCTTAAAAACCTTCAGAAAACACTCGATGGATTCACACGTAATTTCAATAAAATTGTTGATCAAATTGATAACATCGAAATAAACATCGAACAAATGAGCAAGGAAATAGAAGATCTTAAGAAAATTGCATCAAGTGGCCAAATAATCCCAATTCCACCTCAACCTATTGCAACACCTGCTACCATTATTCCAGAAATATCAACAAACAGACCATTGGCCACCCCTAGCGAGCCATCGCCTCCAACCCAAAAGCCGGCTCCACCAGCAGCAAAAGATCCAATTGATATCCTATTCATTGATTTACAAGATCAAATAAAAGTAGGAGCGAATACGAAAAAAATTGCAGATATACTTGATCACGCACGAGAAACAATCTCAGCAGCAAGTAAATGGATCCCCGAAATATATCAAATTAGGAAATTAGCACAAAAACTTCGCAAGTTAGATACCCCTCTTTCTCAAAAAGAATCTGATGAGATAATTAACCTATTAAATCAATGTAAAAAACAAATGAAACAAACATAATCAATGATTATGTTAATCATTCTCAGGAAAGTTTATTTGAAAATAAGTAATTTCTTGTCCTGATCTAGCTTCATTGCCTGGGATCTCTTTCAACTTCTGGAGAAGTTCATTTATTCGTTTATTTGAACCATTTAATTGATCTCGGAGTGATTTGATTTTTTCCTTATTTGAAATGTTTGTTTTTCGGAGGTGAATAATAATTTCCTCTTGATTCCCCACTTTCTTTTGAAGCTCACCCAATTCACTATGCTTCCCTTGTTCATTAGATAATTTGTACTCTAATTCAGCGATTTCAACTTCATATTTTTTCATATCAAGAGTTAATTGATTCACAGCCTGAGTTTGTTTCTCGAGTAAATCTCCCTTTACTAATAATTTTTGCTGAAGTTCATTTATTTCAGTTTGTTTTATATGTTCAATTTTATCTTCTAATTCTTTTATTTGGGTTTTGAGATTTGAAATTTCAGTATCTCTTTCTAAATTTTTAACGTTATCTTCAGTAATTTTGTTTGTTAGTTCCTCATTTTCAATTATTAAAATTTCATTTTTATTTTGAAGCTCCCTTATCTTAGATTCCGCAGTCTGTTCTTTTTCCTGCTGTTTTAAATGTTTTTCTTCAAATTGGCGCGTTTTCACCTTTTTCTGCATTTTTAAATCTTTTATTGTATAACTCTGTTCCTTAATTCTCTTTTGAATTTCCAGTAACTTTAATTTCTGTCCCTTCTTAAAATTAAAGAATTCATCCTGAACGCTTACCACTTCTCTCTCTAGCTTTTTTATTTCCCGATTTTGCTTTTTTATCATGCGTTCTTGTGATTCAATTGTTTCAACTGCATTAAGTTTGGACACTTTTTTTACCAACGTTTAATTTATCATAGAAGGCTTGGTATTTATGTTTATAATTTCTAAAGTGGTATATTTTTTTCATCATTCATTAATTTCTCTATTTTCATTTGTAATAGGAATATTGTAGAATAATTAAAAGATCAGATAAATAAACTTGTGGATTACGAAGTCACATTGCTTTACTACCAATCCATGGTTCAGCAATGAGATTTCGGATAAGTTTTATGAATTCGAGATCCTCTATAACGACACCCACAGGTTTAATCCCACCATGCGCTAGCAAAATTTCTGAACCATCACGTTCGACACACCATCGATCCTCTTTTGGGTAATTACGAATGCTAATATCTGAAATTGCTTTAAATCGGTTCAAAAGCTCAACATGCTGGTTAATTTCAGTGTTGATATGGGTAGCAATACGAAGTTGAATCCTTTTTGTGATTTGAGATAAATCCTCAATGATATCCCTTAAATCCATAATCGAAGGTGCGGTTATAAATATTTTTGCTTTAGTATTAGTTAATTGAGCTTTAATATATTCAATGATCTTATCACGCCCTTCAAGGGTCCCAATGTACAACGCCTCGTATTTTTTAACTTGTTCTTTTAATTCGGTAATGGTATTTTGCAAATTTTGGGTTTCTTTTGTCTTTTCTTCAAGGGCAGTACCGAGGGTTTCTTTTGCTTTGAGTTGATTTTTTAAATCCTCAATACTTTTATTTGCCGTTTCAAGTTTGATTTTCAAATTGGTAAGGTCTCTATTTAATTCAGTCGAATCTGAAATATTTTTTAAATTTAAAGATTTCAAATCCTTTAATTTTACATCTTTCTCTTTTAAACTTTCTTCCAAACTTAAAATTTTCGCCCTATGATTTTCGATATTTGTTTCGCTTGAGGATAATTTCTCCCTCTTTTCATCTAATATTCCTGAAATTCGAGATAATTCATGCGAACTCTTATTCTTTTCCTCTACTGTATTTTTGAGTTCTTGCTTTTTTTCCTCTAAATCTTTGGTTAAATAGTTAATCCTTTCTTCTAATCCTCCAATCTTTTTCTCTTTAGAAGACAGCTCTTCTGAATTTTCCTTGATTTGTAACTCTTGTTCATTAATTTTTGAAACGTTTGATGCAATTTCCTGACTTATTTGAATTATTTTTTCATTCAATTGCTCTACATTTTCTTTTTGCTTACCAATAGTTTCCTCAAACTTCTTGGAACTCTGCTTTAATGTCTCATTTTCTTCTTCTAATTCGCTTATTTGCCGGTTGAGCCCCTTAATTTGTCGTTCAAATTTCTGAATTAAGCGATCTTGGACAGTTACAACTCCTTCAAGTGTAATTTCGTCTTCATCGCTCAAAATTCATCCCTTCGCTAAAACTTACTCCTACGATATCTCTTTGATTTTAAAGTAGGTAAAATTTGTATTTAATATTTATTTTTTTAAGAGGAATTTTTTTGAGACTATAAGAAAAATATATATTTTTATATCTTAGGGTTCAAAGATAAGAGAAAGAAATGTTTCTAAAAGAGAAAGAAAGAAGAAGACCTGAAATGCTGAAATCATGGTGCTTTAAGCGATGACTGAAACAATCAAGTATAGTTACAAACTCGTAGTCGTAGGCGACCCCAGCGTCGGCAAGACCTCCCTAATCAGAAGATATGCAGATAAGAAGTTTGATGCTTCCTATTTGCCAACAATCGGTGCTGATTTTACAATAAAACAATTAGAATTCAAAAAAGGGGAAAATATATTACAATTGGTTACACTAGCCATTTGGGATATGGGCGGACATCAAAGGTTTGAAAGGGTTCGTGATCATTATTATTTAGATGCAAGTGCAGCGTTAATTGTCTTTGATTTTTCTAGAAAAGTAACATTTGAGCATCTTGAGGTGTGGCTCAATGATGTTGAATCACACTGTGGAACTATCCCATGTATTGTTTCAGCAAACAAAAATGATCTGCAAGATAAAGCTGTTTCAAAGAATGAAATAGATCAATTATCTGCTGAAAAAAATACAAATATATTAGCAACATCAGCTAAAACTGGAGAAAATGTCGAAAAAGTATTTGAAGTAATCGCCAGTCTCTGCTTAAAATCTTATGATACTTCCTCATAAATGCATAAATATCTTTATAGTTCTCATAATTTTTTGGTTTTATTTAAATGGAAGTTTATAAGAGATGCGAAAATAAAAATAGATATAAATACCAAATATTCTCTACATAAATACAAAGTATTCTTTAAATATCTAAATAATTAGTAAGAGAAGATTACAAACGAACGAGAGAAATAAAAAGAAAAAGAGTTATGTTTTGAGGGGATCCAATGGCCGAAGATAAAGTAATTAATGAATTGACAAAAATAAAAGGCTTAAATAAAAAGTCAGCGATAAAAATATACCGTGCAGGTGTTAAATCGATAAAAAAGCTAGGCAGTTCCAATCCGGAGGACTTATCTAAAATCACGGGCATCGCCAAGAAACAACTGACTACTTGGATAATTTTAGCAAGAGCACAAGAGCGAAAGAAATTTGTTGAAGTTGACACCGCAGCGGCTGAACTTAGTCAATTAATTGAAATTAAAATAGAGGATGCAAAACGCTTAGTCAGCTCCGGAGTAATGAGTGTTGAGGATTTAGCGGAAGAATCTGCCGATCTTCTATCTGAAGATACTGGTCTATCCGTTGATATTATTCAAAAATGGATAAAGAACGCAAAAGAAGTTAAAAAACTTCCTGCAGAAAAACGAAAAGTTGTTGTTGTACCTAGCGCAGAGACCACTTTTGGATCAAAAATGTCTGGCGCGTTTTTTGGGTCAAGTTCTGGTTTCACTAATATCTATAACGATTCGTCCAGTTTCGGGCAAAGTATCATATTTGTTTTAATTTCGTCAGTCCTTCTCTGGTTCTATTTGAGCATGTCACAGGCGGTGATTGGAGATTTCTCACTTGTGACGCTGTGGGAAATGACTCAATTAAGCATCCCGATCGTTGTTGAAACGCTGGAAATAACACTCTATCCTATTGTTTTAGTGGGCGGGATTATAATTGTAATTATCGGGTGGCTCTTATTTGGAAAAATAGTTGCAAGTGCTCGGAATCTTGAATTCAAGGGTACTTCAGCTGTACTCGGGTTTGCTATGGCCCCAGGGATTCTTCTCTTGATTGTAATTGCTGGAAAGTTTTTACCGATGCTACCCATTGATATACGAACTTGGTTGCTACCAGCAATGCTGGGTATATTCACTTTTTGGATGGCAATTACTTTTTTAAGAGGACTTGCCTTTTCTCCGAGGGGAAAACAAGTTACTGCTGTTGCGCCCGGAATAAAAGCTCCAACACCCGCAGAGACCACACTGGAAGTCGTTGAAGAAGTAAAGGAAAGACCTTCCGTCGCACCCCCACCCATGCCAATTAAGAAAGCTGGCCCCATTAATTTAACAAATTTTGGGATTATCGCCCAAAATGAAATAACCGCATTGCAACAAGCTGGATATGTCACATCTATCGACTTATTGAGAGCCAATAGTAAAGATATTGCTAAAAAAACCAATATTCAACAATCAAAAATAATAATCTGGCGTATAATTTCCGATTTAATGCGTGTTCCAGGGATGGATCTACAGTATGCTATGATTTTAGCAAAATCAGGAGTACGTTCCGTAAAACATCTTTCAAAAATTAACGAAAATGCATTAAAAGTTCAAGTACTGGATACTATCTCAAAAGAAAATATATCAACTACTATTACTGCAAATATGCTTTCTGAATGGATTCAAAGAGCCAAATCCCTCTAATTTTTTTTTCTTCTTAACTCTATTTTCTCTATAATTTTATTTGTCTGACTTGCACAATGTTTCCATGTAAAATGTTGGGTGACTATTTTTCGTCCTACTCGCCCTAGATCCTCTAGTTTTTTTGGATTAGAAAGTAATGAATCCAGTTGTTTTGCTACGGAATTTGGCGTAAGAGGAGTAATCGTTGAAAATCCTTTCAAAAATTTGTGAATCTCGGCAAGTCCACCTTGAATACTAGAAAGAATAGGGGTTCCAGAGGCAAGACTCTCCAAGGCAACTAATCCGAAAGGTTCATACAGCGAGGGAATCACACATAAATCAGCCATAGCAAAATATTTAGGAATTTCTGAATTGGAGATGAAGCCCATAAATTTCACATAACGTGTTACATGTAATTTACGAGATATATATTGAAGATGTGATGAGAGTGGCCCATCTCCTAAAAAGAGGAAAATACTCTCCGGAAATTTCTTTATTACCGTAGGGATTGCTTGCATCAATATTTGAGGGCCTTTAATAGGTGACATACGCCCTACAAAAAGGATGATTTTATTGGAATTCAGTCCTAAATCTCGTTTGAGTTTAGTATAGTTTTGAGAAGGATGGAATCGTTGTACGTCGACTCCATTATAAATTCGATAAATCTTTTTATCTGGGACTTGATATGCAGAAATTAATTCGTGTTTAATCGTATCAGAGATGGCGATGACAAAATCAGCATGAGTTACAGCAATTTTTTCTAGCCGCCCTAACAAAGGAAAATAAAGTTTTCCAAAAATATCTCGCCATATCACAAATTTTCGGTTTTTTTGCAATTCTATCGTACCCGCCGCCTTATATATAAAGGGAATTGTCTCTTTTAATTTAAAATATAAACTAGTTTCAAATCCATGTCCCAACAGAATATCTAAACTCAATTTTCGGATAATGCGTTTTCCATACTGCCATAGCATAGCTGAGTTTAATGGAAAATAGTATGGTGTGGGGACAAAATTGAGCATTCGGTGAATGTGTAGTCCTCTAAAAATTTCATAACGTTCCTGAGTTGGCTCTCCTTTTGTAATTATATGAATTTCATGACCAAATTTTACTAATTCTTTTGTAAGTTCAAATGCATGGATTCCACTTCCATATGCAGTGGGATAAAACTGTTGAACTACATAGCCTATTTTCATTAATTGCACCGATTCAGGAGATTGTAGTACATTTTGACGATTTTTTCAACAACTCGAATTGTAACATAATGTGAACGAAGTTGCATTTTAGAATTTTGTATTAATTTTTGCCTCAGATCTTTTTTTGTACGTAATTCATTTACGAGAGAGGTTAGCTGATCAGTTTTACTTCTTTGAAATACTAATCCTGTCTCTTTATGATGAATTAATGCTTGCACTCCATAATAATTATTAACGATTACAGGGCATTCCGAGGCCCATGCTTCGAGAATGACAGTTGGCATTATTTCAAATTGAGACGGAAGGATAAGTGCTTCAGCTGTTTGTATTAAGTGTCTTAATTGATCTTCGTGGATTTTTCCCAAGATATGAACTTTTTTTCGAAGTTTTAATTCCATTCTTGTTCTAATCAAATCCCTTTCTAAAGTTCCGCCACCAACTACAACCAATTTAAGATTTTCATCTTGATTAGTTATGGATTTGAATGTTCGTAAAAGAAATTCGAGTCCTTTTTCCTTTTCTAGGCGTCCAATAAAAAGTAGAAATGATTCGGAACCAATTTT
>JABXJU010000331.1 GCA_013375405.1 Candidatus Helarchaeota archaeon | reverse complement strand
CAAGCATTGTGGGTTCACCATAGACCGCCACATTCTAGCTACCCTAAATATCGGTGCGGTATTTCTAAAATCTCAGAATGTAGCGAGGTCCGATCCCGCTGAAAGGTCTCGGATGCCGATGATGGAACGAGCATTTCGTAACTGCAAGGATACCATTATCCGAGAGGCAAGTCAATGTGATGAAATTATGGGAATTTATCCACTTTTATCTACTTGACAGATCGGTAATTTTATGTCCATCACTTCAAGAAAGGATTTCTGGATCAATTCGTCTCGGTTGTTTTCGCAGCCATCGCTGGAGTTATCTACTGGAGAGCCTTAAAGAAAGATATCAAATAAAAAAAAGGAGAAATTAAATTAGTATTTCTTTTTTTGGTTTCTTAAGGTAGATTATTGCAATACTCACCATTAGCCCTAAAAAGACCAATGCATATGGAAAGCCTGGAATCATTCCGCCGTCCCCACCAGTTGGAACGTCTGAACCTGCTAACATCGGTTCGAACATGCTTCCGATCAAATCCCAAATGGAGGTAACCATTTTATACCTTGTACGCCAACGCTGTGAGTTATTGTTCCACCAGGATTCACGCAAGTAATTTAGCTCACCATCGTCAAAATATATCGCCATAAGCAAAATATCACCTATGTCACCTTCTGGATCGGTACGATTATCAGCTTCTGTAACAGTTACCCAACCACCAGTCCCATTCCACGCCCAGACCATTAAGAAAGGTAGAGAAGGCATCATACCCGCAAATTCAGCAGGTATTTGTCCTGTAAGATTTTGAGTCTGGTAATATTGAAAATGCGCTGAAAGTGAAATATTGAGCGTTTGATTAACAGCGGTCATATTTGTAGGAACGATAAATGGAACGGGAAATTTACTTTCAAATATCGGGTCAATAGTATAACCAGAAATGTTGTTATACCAACCAAACATAATTTCATTTGGGAAAAGAACGGTTGGCTGCCATAAATCAAAATCTTCACCAGAATCTTCGTATACTTTGCCACTTAAATTATCCAAATCCAAGGGATCTCCATCTTCAAGATTTGTTACTTCAATCATCCAATTGGTGGTCGCATTCGGTATATCAAATCCTGTTATAGCGCTCGTGAGATTGTTGCAGTCTTGAAATTCAAGGAAAAAATAATCAGTCACCTCTTGATCGAAAGAAGGGTTATAAAGGGCCGTGGTCTTTGATGGAATTACCGTAAATAAGAGTAAGCTGAGAAGGCCTATAAGAATAATTTCCTTTTTCTGAGTCATTTAGAACATTTCCTCCTTTTTTATGCCCTTTTTCATGATTTTTGAACCGATCCAATAGATAAAAAAGATGATTAACAACGTTATCAATGTTGGTACTAAGACCTGTGGAAGAATCCCTGGAAATGCGAAGTGCGAAGGCCATAGATTCACTAGGAATGAAAACGCAGGATCCATTATTTCCAGAAGAATTGTGAATACCAGTGCTACTGCTACACACATTGCAATAAATCCAGCTATTATTAGGCCAATTTTCGTTTCAGAAATATAAAACTTTTTCTTTTTGTCATACCTCATTGATTTTACCCCTGCCCGGCAATAATGATAGCCGACGTAAGGAATTATTATACAAAGGTCTAAATAGCCAGCCCTGACCAGGAGTCCCGAGTAATCCCCACTCATCATCAGCGTGGAAAAATCACCTATATATACCATTAAATTGCTGACAAATGATATATCCTCTAAACCAGGGATAGGTGCGATCCCGATAATTAGAAGGATAATACCTAACGCTAAAAAGACTACCCCGCCAAGAACTTTTGCAGTTCCCATTTATATCAAGTCCTTAGTCCTAAGATTCGGTTTTTGTTGCATTCGCGCCATGTTGCAAACACGCTGATCCGGCTTTCACCATTATTGTTAATACTATATAGGTGATCATAACATCCCATAAACTTGATAAATCAACGATTCCGGGTTCATTTGGAAACACCATTACTGGATTTAAATTGCCTGTAAGTATTGCCCATGCATAATATAAAGGCAAGGCTATTAATACCGCCCCTGCAATCATAAACGCATAACCTGCTTGTGCCAATTTACATCACCTTATTTTTTGCTCCATTGATTCTCAATCATTTTATTTTATATCTTCTAATATTCAGGTAATTAGGTAATATTCGCTGAATTTTTGTGTAAAGTACCACTGCAAGCCTTGTGTTCATCATTTTGAATATTAGAATTGTACTCTACTAATATTGAGCACACTTCTTAAACCTTAGTAATTTTCAAAATATTTTTAATAAAATAAGGGAATGATTTTACTGATACCCAAGAAAAAAGTGATTCTCCTTGTTATTCCTTTCTTAGACTTTTTTCCTTTATTTTTAAATAATTTTTCTTTCCTTCCCTTCCCACAATTGTTTTCTTAATTTCCTTTTGAGGATTTTTCCTTGAGGTGTCATAGGTAATTTTTTAATAAAAATAATTTCTTTGGGTGCTTTATACCTAGCAATTTTTTCTTTACAATGTTGAATCAGTTGGTCTTCTTTTACACTAACTTTCTTATGCAAGACTACAAAAGCGACAACCTTTTCCCCCCATTGAGGAGATGGGGCTCCTACCACCGCACAGAGCGCAACCGCTGGGTGGGAATAAAGGGCATTCTCTACCTCAGCTGGGTAGATATTTTCGCCACCGGAGACGATCATGTCTTTTATTCTATCTACAACATAGAGAAATCCTTCTTCATCTAATTTTCCCATATCACCAGTGTAGTACCAACCTTCAGAATCAATAACTGCTTTAGTTTTTTCTTTCAGATTCCAATATCCTTGCATTATTCCGTCCCCGCGAACTGCAATCTCCCCTGTTTCTTCAATAGGAACTTTTTTGCGGTCTAAATCCACAATTTTTACTTCTACTCCGTAAATTGGTTTTCCTGCGGATCTTAAAAGATAATCGGATCCCTTCTCTCTTATTAACTCATGATCTTCGGAACTCAACAGAGTTACTGGAACCGCAGTTTCCGTCATCCCAAAAATCTGTTGAAATTCCACATCCTTAAAAATCTCGAGTGCTTTTTTCAAAGTCGTAGGGTCAATTGCTGCTGCACCATATATAATACTTTGCAAGCTACTGAGGTCATATTTTGGGTCATAGGTTTCAATGAGCCTAATCAACATGGTCGGAACCAATTCCATGCTAGTCACCTTCTCCTGTTCGATTGTCTCGTATGTTTGAATAGGATCGAATTTTTTGTGCGTAACTAAAGGTGTTTGGACATATACTGAAACAAGAACTGTATACATGGCAGCAGCATGAAAGATAGGTAAATCTGTCATTATAATACCAGCCTTCTCTTCCAT
>JABXJU010000330.1 GCA_013375405.1 Candidatus Helarchaeota archaeon | reverse complement strand
ATCCCTCTTTTTCCCTCCCTTCCCCACTTTAGAATTTCTATAAGTTTCTTAATCGAATGGACTCTTTCTATAGGAATCTCCAGAAAAGAAAAGTCTTTTTCGATTTGCTCCTCCAGCTCTTTTCGATCCACCATCACAAAAATGCTTGGATTTTCAGCCTCTGGACAGTGTAAAAGCTTCCAGGCAGAGAAAGCCATCGTGTAGGTTTTCCCAGAACCCTGCCAATGCCATATCAAACCGAACTTGCCTGTTTCTTTTCCTTTTAGCGTATTTATCACTCTTCGGAATATCTTGCTCGAAGCCCTGAATTGCATATATCTTGTCATAACCTTTGTTAATGCACCTTTCTCTTTCCTTACGAAGATAAAGTTCTCCACCAAATCGAAGAGATTCGGCCTGGATAGAAGACCATAAATTGTAATTTTAAGCAAGTCATCTTTAAACCCGCTTTTTTTATACGGATATGAGTCTTTCCATATACTCATGAAATCTTTTCCTTCTTCATTGAAGGCGTTTGGGAAATAATAGGTCTTTATCCCGTCGGTTGCTATTGAAAATTGAACATATTTGAAAAGGTCTGGTGCTTGTTCTTCATATCTTTTGATTTGTTTATACGCATCTAACCAGCTAACCTCTTCTCTCACAGGACTTTTACATTCAATAAGCACTAATGGTATGCCGTTAACAAGCAAGATGACGTCTTCTCTTGTCCCGATGCTTCCTCTTAAACCTTCAACCTTGAATTGATTTGTTACCACAAACTCGTTGTTTTCTACATTTTCAAAATCTATTAGCTTTATTACTCTTTCCTTGTTCTCTTTTTCCAAGGGAACGACCAATCCATTTCTAAGGTAAAACAGAAATTTCTTAATTCCGTCTATGCTTGCCGGAATGGTTCTCAAGGAAACGATAATGAAATCCAGATCAGCATCTGCTAATTCTACGTTATTTATTCTTTTTAAATTAGTCTTTAATCCCTCTACTACCAAAGGTTCCTCAAAATCTCCTCTTCTTTTCTCCTTCATATTGCCAGGGTTTATATATGTCCATCCAAGCTTCCGAAGTTCTTTGATAAAGAAGTTTTCAACCGCACCTTTCTCTGTATAAACCATTTTAATCCGCCTTGACCCTGAGTTTGCCGGTTAGCAAAATCTGCATAAGGCCTTTTTTCAATTTTTCGAGTTGCTCTTTGGTTTGTTTTTCCTTTTCGATTTTCTCATCCACATCTGACAGAATTGAAACGATTTTTTGCTGCTCTAGGGAAGAGGGGAGAGGAATTTTTAGGTTTTCCAGATCTTTCCGTAATACTCCTCTAATTGTGCTACCTTGAATAAATGATTTTATTTTGCTTTCAGCTTTCGATAAAGTCCAATAGACGTACTCAGGAATTGCTTTATTTGTATTCAGTACAACACCAGTCAAATCTTGACTAATTGCTATGTCAATGGTGTTTATAGCCACTTTACCTATACTTACCCTTGTAGCAACCAAAATATTTCCTTTAGGTACGATGTTAGTGGCACTATTATTAAGCCCCTCTTTGGTGATGTATTTTTCACCAGAATTTACGGCTCGGTTCCTTATAGAAGCGCTTCTCATCCAATGTATATTTCCATTCCAATATTCGGGTTTTGAAGTTGCTGGCGTTCCACCACTGATAAATCTATTAGCTACTTCCTCTAACCTCACCACCTCCCACTCTTCGGGTATCTCACCGATTTCTGTCTGCTTAAACTTTTTATGTCCTATCCCTTTGGTTAAAAGTTGCTGCATCATGCCTTTCTTTAACTCTTGGGTTTTTTGGATTATTTCATTGGTTTTTTGGATTGCCTCATCGACAGTTGAGAGGATTGACGTAATTTTGCGCTGTTCTTCTATCCTGGGGGGAAAAGGAACCTTTACTCTACCAAGTTCAGTTTGGTTGATAGAAGCTTGGTTTACTGCTTTTTTTGCTATGTTACTAAAAAATAGCTTGAGTCTAAGAAGTTTTAACAAGTATAAGAGAAACCAAGGGTTAATTTTAGATTTAATGGCTCTTAAGAGTAGTAAGTTCATTCCATGAAGCAGTAAAGGTGGGTTACCCTGGTATATTGCGGTTTTGCCAATATGTTCAAGACTATTAATATGGCTAAAAAGAATGTCTCCATCGATTAGGCTATAGTTTTTTATCTCTTCTTGAGTTACATTTTCTACAAAACCAATTTTATTCACATCGATTTGCTCCTCTGAGATTGTTTCAATTCGTGTAACCGGATATTTCCTCCTTCCCCTGTCTTGTTTTTTTGTTAACCCATTCCTAATAAGTGCAAGAATTTCTCCTAATCTTGTAAATTCCCAATTTTCAGGAATTTCACTTATATCAGTTTTCTTAAATTTCGTCTCTTTATAGAACTCCATTTTCTCAACCGGCCTTCAAAATTCCTTCAAGATACTCTCTAACTTTCTTCTCCGTCTTTCCTCTTCCTTCCCTTAACTTTTCCAATTCCCTATAAACCTCTTTAATGTTTATTTTCTCTTCTTTTTCTATCAAGGGAGCATAGAGCGTGATGTTCAGATTGTAATCTTTTTCTCCTAGCTCCTTTAGGTCGGCAACTTTGGCGAATCCTGCAACATTTCTGAAATTTTCATAAGCTTTTGTTATCTTCTTGATATTATTGGAGCTTAATGTATATAGCCTTCTGACTTCAGGGTGTTTCTCAAATTCCTCAATTGCATTTAAGAACAAAACTTTGCCTTTTCTGTTCCGTGGTTTGTTCTTATTGAAAATGATGATTATGCCCGAAGCTCCGGTATTGTAGAAAAGTTTTGGAGGAAGCAAAACAACGCATTCAATCCAATCTTTCTCGACAATTTGTTTTCTTATCTCCCTCTCGCTGCCGCCCCTAAATAAAGCCCCCTGATCCAGGACTATTCCGACTTTTTCTTTTGATGATGCGAGCATGTGCTGAACCCAGGCCCAGTCGGCTTTATCGTTCGGAGAATAGCCAAAGGTAAATCTCTCCCTGAAATTGGCTTTCTTAAGTCTATCTTCACCGTATCCATCTTGGTTCCAGGGAGGATTCGCAATGACAATATCAAACGTTTTTAATCTTCCATTTTCTCTAAGTCTGGGGTAATCAAGAGTATCTCCATTCACTATCTCCCCGTTTTTGATGTCATGCAGAAGCAAATTCATCTGGCATGTTGCATAAATCGTCGGACTTCTTTCCTGGCCATATAAAAATAGCTTTCTGACCTCTTCCTCGCCGTATTTCTCTGCAACATGCGAATGTGAAATTATTAACATTCCGCCAGAGCCACAGCAGGGGTCGTAAACACTCTTTCCAGGTTTAGGCTCTAAAATTTCTACCATTAGTTTTATTACTTCTCTGGGCGTATAGATTTCGCCTTCCTTTGCCTTTTGGGGTGCGAATTTCATAAGTA
>JABXJU010000067.1 GCA_013375405.1 Candidatus Helarchaeota archaeon | reverse complement strand
TTGCATATTACGCAATAATGGGTATCAATCACCATGATAATATGAACAATATGATCAAATAAGATAAAAGGTAACAATTCAAATGATTAATAAAATTATGATAAAACCATTTGTTTAATGTGAGAAGTAAAAAATTTATTAATGTTATACGAAGTAAAATCCATTGATTTAATTTAGAAAGGTAAAACCTTAGTTAAATATGTCCGAATTATCCTAATTTTTGTTAAAAACAAAAAAAGGTTCAGGAAATATATTATCACAATTTATATTGTTTTAAATTGTTTATTAAATTAAAATTAATTTTCTGGTTTAATGAATCTCGAAATTAACTATTCACAAATTCACCTATTCATTTACAGCTTCACAAGTACTTCGGTTAAGGAAACGATCTTTATTTGCAGTGGAAATGAAGGGGTAATTTTTTTCACAAATAATTTACGCAAAATTCGAGAAGATTTCCAAAGATTGGAAGATTCTATAGAAGATCGAATTTAGTTGATTCACAATTCATTCACAAATTTTGAATTTTGAAGTTCCATTGGAAGTAATCCTGTCGCAGTAGTAGAGTAGACATGTACAAGTATTAGACCTGATTCACATATTCACAGATTAATTCGATCTGTGAATCACAAATTCGTACAATAACAAAATTCTATTCACAAATTTACTGATGCAGATTTTGATCTATAAAATTTTGATAAAAATATATTAAGAATGAAATATAATATTATAATTAAGACGAGTATAAGGGGATCTAGATGGGATCAGAGCGGATTAAAAATTTAGAAATGAAGGTCAAAATGACGCCTACGGATTTTGAGGCATGGTATGAGTTGGGAAAGGCTTATCATGAAGAGATGGAGTGGCTGAAGGCGTTTGATTGCTTCCAGCATGCTGAAGTTGTAATATTAGAAAATATTGGTGAAGAATTAAAGCGCAGGGGGAGTATAGAGTCCGCCCAAGTATATTTTAGAAGAGCTCAGAGAGCTGAAAGGCGTCAATTAAAATTGGCACCAACGGGGTCCAATTGGTTACAAACTGTCCTTATTGTGACGGGGACAATTGCTCTATTTAGTACAATTATACTATTTATTCTGTGGCCTTCCTTCCAGTTTCTTATTCCATTACTAATTTTACTGTTCGATCTTCTAGTTTTCATGATGCTTCTCCCTATTGCGATAGTGAAACATGCCACCTCTCGGAAGAAGACAGATGAAGAATTTCAATTAAAGCTTCAATTGATTGAAAATCAAATAAATGCGATTGTAAATCAGGAGGACATCCCAGAAATCCAAAAATTTATCCAAATTGGGAGGTTAAAACAAAAGCGGGCCAAATTCGCGTGGGAGAGGGTTCGATACGAATATTCAGAATCTTTTGAGCGAGGTAAATAAGGGAAAAATCACTTTTTTGTGAGTAGGGAATTCTCAGCATAGGCTGCCAAAATTTCGCCGAAAAATAATCGATGGGAGCAGATGGAGCCAGATTCTGCAGTATGAATTATTTTACATTCGTAATTAATCATGGCTTCTTGAATCATCGGTACTGAAATAAATCTTGATGGAGTTAAAGTGAGACTTGCTTGTGCAATTTTATCCGTATCGCGGCCTGAGTAACTTCCAGCAATATTAACCGCCGACTCAATCTTGGGTGAAGGGACGTTCAAGGTAAATTCTTGAAGGTCGTTTAAAAGTGAAAAAGTATATCGACTTGGGGCAACAGCAACCGTACATATTGGATACCCCCATAATTCTCCGATACTTTTCCAAGCCAATGCCATCACATTAACTTTATCTTTATTCTTTGAAACTAATAAAGTATCTTTACTTAACGTGATTTCAGCCAATTGATACGGTCCAATTTCAACTTTACTCATAGAATATCTCTCCGTAGCATGTCACATGGTTAATATTGTATGTTACTTTTCATTTAAATTTCTGTTGTTTAGGGGATTTTATATTAAGTTGGGGGAGTCGAACGCCATCACATGGACCGGTGTTGAAATGGGGCATTCCTTCAAGGCACGTACCGAAACTGAGCTCATATTTTTTGGCGAGATTTTGTAATATCGTAAGCAATTTTCGCCGATACTCGGATTTAGGGTAGTAATAAGAACCCCTTCTATAGGAGGGATTAAAAAATAGGTTATTATATTTATCAAGTAATTCATCGTCTTCTTGGTCACGAAAAAAGGCTTCAATACGAGGCCAAATTTCCTTACGAAGCTTGAGAATGGAAGTAGTGAAGTGAGTTGCGCCGCGTTCAGTGCAAGCGGTAATAACACGCTCTAGCTGGTCGGGGGAATCATCAATATAAGGAAGGATGGGATCAATGCGGAAGGCAGCGGGAATTCCCTCAGAAGAAAAACGTTCAAGGGCGTTCAGTCGTTTTTTGATTGTTGAGGAAAATGGTTCAAATGTTGTCCGTCGTTGTTCATCAAGTGAGGTAATTGTCCAAATCCCCATGCACCGCTCTCGATATTGCGCATGGAGGTCGAGGTCCTGTAGCATCCCATCGGATTTAGACATGATGTAATAGGAGATTTGATGTGTTTGAAGGATCTGGACACATTGGCGAGTGATGTGGTATCGGCGCTCTAGAGGTTGGTAGGAGTCAGTAGCAGGGGCGATGTATACGGGCGGGAAGAAATCATGCTTTTTTTTATACTTTTGAATTTCATTTTGAAGAATTTGAGGTGCATTTATTTTGACTTGGACAACATCAAAAAAGTTGGGGAAGAAAAAATATGTTCCGTAGCAGTATATGCAGCGATGCGCACACCCAGTATAGGGGTTAATTACAAGCCGGTTCGGACATTCAGAATGGTGGGCCGTAAAGGGATGTAAGAGACTTTTACATTTGATTTCTTCCACGCCAATCGGGTCACGTTTCCACCATTTATAAGGCATTGACTAAGTCCTCTAATAAACAACTTTCTAAAAGAATTAGGGAATTATTAACTTGAAGTGATATTATAGTAGGGAATATCGACGACAATATCGAGAAATTTCGTTTTTTCGAGTCTTGGGCGCTGTTCCATGCCATAAGTAAAGGTAACTTCAGATTCTTTAAAATCGGAATAGGAAGACTCAAGTAATTGGTTATCTAATACCAGGTGAATCTCGCCTTCTTCGAGGAGATTGAGAGAACCTGACAAGCTAGAGTTAACCGTAAGGGTGAAATCAAGGATAATGGAAGAATCAGCTGAGAGGGATCCTCCACGTGTATAAAAGAGTAATTCTCCCACATTGGGGGTACCATGAGCAATACTTACATACGTTAAGGTAGTTTGGGCTAGATTTTGATTGAAATCAAGAGAAATATTGTAATGATCGACCGCAACGCTTGTAACGATTTCTAATCTGAAATTCACTTCAGTTTCCACACCAGACGAGATGGAGGATGGCGTTGTATTCATAATGGTTAAATTAACCCAGGTCGACATTTGAAGCGGAACGGTACTATTTTCCATCACGGTTTCAAATAATAAAACAGAAGTAACTTCGGTCACTGAATATAGTATTTGATCAGCGGCAACACTTGAGGTGAGATGGCTAGAAGCAGGGGGTAACTCAAGATCATACGTGTCATTATAATAATCATCAATATCACAATTAACAGTAGCGTGTTCGGCTTTAAGATAGTACCAAGCAATAATACGATCAAAAGAAATAGTTTGAGTACCTTGGTCGAGGGTCGCATGCACAAAATCAGCCTCTGTGTAGTAGCAAATAGGTTCTGGAGGCACTAAGAATTGAACGGCAAGAATTATGATAATAACTATGGCAACCGCTGCAATCAAGGCATACTTTTTTGTATCAGATAAGCGTTTAGACCCAATCCGTTTTGAACCAGAATATGACTTCTGAAAAGATTTTTTAAGAGACTTTTTCTGGAGTTGAAGTTTTTCTTCCTCTTCTTTTCTTAATCGTCTTCGCTTTGGCATGGATTATTCTCCAATACCGAAAAAAAATTAAAGTTCTCGGAAATCAAGACCTTTTCTCTTTTGGATTTTAAATTCTTCTGTGGTAGTAGAAATGACCCGGAATTTTTCTTTGATTTCAAATTTATGAAGAAATTTTTTAAGAAAGGTTTTGAGTTGGCGCTTATTTATCCGGGCCTCCGTAAAACCAATGAGTACATTTTTTCCAGATCGATCTACTATTGAACCAGATGGGAGTTTTTCTTCAATGTATGTACTCAATTCATCAACAAGGCGATCCTCAACCCAAGTTAAGTGGTCGGCGTCAATAACATATGAAACTGTGAGGTCTTTTTCAGAATCTTCAGTCATATCGACCATCTTACCTTTTTTAAACCCATTTATATATTTGATTTATGATTCAGGACTTTCAAATTCATCGTAGTAAGATTCTTCCTGACTTTCAGCGGATTTAGACTCAGTATCAAAGGGTAAAAGTTCCATGATATAAAACTTAACTCCTTTGCGTTGTTCTTCTGACAAAACTTTAACATTTTCATACTCTGGATTGAACAACATAAGACGATAATTTGTAAAATCCATATCATTGTCAGCGAGGATTTCCCGGATATCATTGATAAGGAATTGAATGAACTTATGGAATCGTTCAATTATTCCACTGATATATTTTTTTACCACAGGACCTTGCTCTTCCGATAATACCATCCATCGATTTAGAAGACGTTGATTTATTAGTCGTGGGAGAATGCACACTACTAACAGCATAACGGGAAAGATAACATACGATACCCAGGTCATATCCGGCGGAATAAAAAAGATTGTCGCAAAAGCTAGTGCAAAGAAGCCTACCATCATGGGAAGGAGCCATTTCATACTTTGACGGCGAATTGATTGAGAAAACCCATGTTCTTTAGCCACTTCTTCAGTTTTTGAAATGACCTGAGTGACTCCATCATCAATTCGATTATCTATCCAGCTCTCTCGAATTTCATTACGAACTGAGACTAATTCCCCCATGATTTTATTTTGATACTGATGGATTGTTTTTTCCTGGTAAATTAAATCAAAAGGGCGTTCACTTAAATAATCGATAAAAACGATTACAGAGAATTCATGCTGGAGTAAATGTTGCGGTTCTGGTTTTAGATCAATATTGCTTTCTTCATACATTTTCTTCATCTTAAATAAGTTTTTATTACATCTGCTTTGGTTAATATTCCTACAATTTTTCCTCCATCCATGAGGAGAACAGCTGAATGCCCGTGTTGCGTGAGAAGATCTTCTACACTTCTTAAGGATGTTGAACTTGGTAACATAGGTAGAGCATCCTCTTTAACCATAATTTCCGTTATCGGTTTTGATAAGATATCTGTTCCTTTAGCAATTAATTTCATTGAAATAGTTTTCTCCTTAATTGCTCCGATAACATGTCCATTGGCATCGCACACAGGTAATTGACTAATCCCATTGTCAAACATGAGTTTTGACGCTTTACTAAGGGGATCTGATGCTTGAATGGTGATGACTTCAATAACAGCCACATTGATTGCCTTTAATTCTTTTTGATGCGTTTCATTTAAAACTTCTAGGATTCTTCGGAGAGTACTTAGCGAAGGATCTACTGTCCCAGTCTCAATCCGAGCAATTAATGCTTGACTAACTGAGGCTTTTTCGGCAAGTTCTTTCTGAGTCAAACCACAATTTTTTCTATATCTCTTTAAATCCTCTGGAGTGGGAAGATTTATCATAGTATAAGCCTTAAATTAAAATTTTTTTTAAATTTTTAGTTTTCAAGTAATTTATATGAAAGATAGTTATATTTACGTTCTTTTTTCATTCAACTACAGAATTAAAACTTATCTATTTAAATTTCAAAAAAGTATCAAAAAATAGATTTACATTAATTATTGATAAAGGAAATTTGTAGAAAAAGTCCATATTTAATTTGAAATTATTAGAGGTTGAAATAAATGGATTGTGCGAATTGTAAGAAGATTTCGTGTTTGGTTGGAAGTAAAAAAAGCCCTCCTAATTGTCCAATGACGAAATATCCTAAGGTTTTTGAAAAGGCAAAAGAACTCTATGAGGATCCTGAGAATGAATTAATGGCACGGAGCGCGGGTATTGTAGAAGCAACCGGCTATTTAGAATGGCCTCGATTAAAAGATACTATTGAATTTGCAAAATTAATGCGGTACAAGAAGCTTGGTCTTGCATTTTGCATTGGATTATTCGAAGAAGCTCAAAAAATTCAAAAAATCTTAGAGGTGTATCGATTTGAAGTGAGTTCCAGTCTTTGTAAAACCGGGTGTTTTACAAAATCTGAAATTGGGGACATTCCTAAAGAATATCAAATGACCTCTAAAACGGGATATGCAATAGGATTTGTTTCTTGTAATCCAATTGCTCAGGCTTTACTCCTTAATGAAACCGAGACTGAGTTTAATATCATTGTTGGTTTATGTGTTGGGCATGATTCTCTCTTTATTAAATATTCAAAGGCCCCTGTGACAGTTTTAATTGCTAAAGATAGACGCCTTGCTCATAATCCTGCAGCAGTGCTTTATACATATTACTATAATAAATTCTTTCACCCTGATCAGCGCGAAAATGAACTCTAATTAATCTATTTTGAATAAAAAAGTAGGAACAATTTTTCTTATTCTATTGATAACTTGCCATAAAAATGTATATTTTTTTAAGTTGTTTTAGTCGAAATTTGTCATAAATGTGGGTAAAGTTATAGGAAATTGTAAAGGTAAAATTTAAATTTAATGGTTTTAAAAAAAATGTGAATTGAAATAACAATTCTTTAAAGTCGAAATGAAAGAAAAACCGTATAGAGTTGAATTGTGTGAAATTCTGTGATGAATGTGGGGCCTTATTAGTCCCCAGAAAAGAAAAAGGTAATAAAAAGGTTATATTGGTTTGTCGTAAATGTGGCCATAAGGTTACACCGGATTCATCAGAAATAAGTGATTATGTAATAGCATCTGATTTAAATCATGTAACTCGGGAAAAAATCGAGGTTGTAAAAGAAAAAACCCGAAGAACAAAAAGAGTAACTGACGAAGATCGTGAGGCATTCGAAGATTTCTTCGAAGATGATAGTGGTGTAGAATCCTATTAAATAATTAAGGCCCAAACCATCAAAAGGACATGTCCGTCTTTGAACTATCACTTAATATCATCAATTATTTGTCAAATATGTAATTTTTATTAATTTAATTTATCTTCTGTGTTATTGAAATATTTTTTAATTACCTTTTACATAAAAAGGATGTAATTTACATTAATAATGACACTTGATAACAGTATTTTTGATGGTAAGTCAGATGAATTTACGGTTGATTATTGATCAAAGTCATGAAGAATTCTTGACGGTCGCGAACACAAACGTTTTTCAAGCGTTAGTCGCAGAAATGCAATTTATTATATTTCCCCTCATAGATCGCCCAATTACCTTCGAAAAAATAAAAGATGATGATATATTTCTTATCGGATGTCCATCAACCCCTTTTAAAAATTCTGAAATTAGTGCCATTGGAGAATTTGTAGAATCTGGTAAATTTTTGATTTTACTTAGTGGAAGTGGAGGGGATTATGCTAATAACACAAATTTAAGCGAAATTAGTCGTAGATTTGATTTTGAATTTAACCCGGATTATGTAGAAGATCAAAGACACTATTTAAATTTTTCAAGGATCCCCATTATCCAAAAATTCACAAAAAAGTTAGGAATGACAAAACGTATAAAAAAATTGGCATATTCAGGATGTTCAATTTCCATCTTGAAGCCAACTATTACTCCCCTTTTATTAACTGATTCTGATTCAATCCCCATGGACTCCCCAATCATGATTGTTTCTGACAATCACCAAGTTTTTGGTATTGGTGGATATTCCATTTTTTCTGATGATCCTGCTTTTGGAATTAAAACACTGGATAATATTCGGTTAGTGTATAACCTTTTTGAATATATTAAATTACGTTTTGGTAAAGATAGAGCAGTACTAGAAAAGATACCTTCAACTAAACCTAAAAGAATAACTTTAAAGTCTGTGAAAAAACAATTTATCAAATTTATATCAACGAATATCCAAAAAATGCATGATTTAGCGAAGGAGATTGATATCTACTGGAAAGAATGCTCCGATTTAATTAAAGAACACCTATATGAACAGACTGAACGGCGGATTTCTTCAAATTATCAGCAAATTCTTCAAACAATAAATGCCTTGGCAAAAGAAATCGGAGATACTTTTAGCGAATACGATGATATTTTTCCAGGATTTAAAGAACATATACTGCACAGTTATAATCAATGGTATGAAACTGAAGCCGAAATCCGTGCAAAATTGGATATGATTCGAAATAATCTTACAACAATTTTAGATCAAGAGCAACTCCAAGCATAATTTTGGAGTTAAGATTTCTATGAGCGTAAGGGTCGTTTTTGACGAGAGTCACGGAGAACAGGTCTCTAACTTTAATTGTAGAGGAATCTCTTATATTCTGGAAAAATTAAAGATAATTTCTTTCCGATTAATTTCAGGTCCTATCACCGTTGATAAAATAATTAACGAAGATATCTTATTTTTGGGCGCACCTACGGAAAAGTTTTTAGATTTTGAGATAAATACCTTAGAATATTTTGTTTCAAAAGGAAAATACTTGATAATTATTTGTCCTATGCCAATACCCATTAACTTTACACTAAATGACTTAACTATTAAGTTTGGAATCAAATTTAACCATAACGTAGTTCAAGATAAAAAGCATAATCTCAATGGCGCAATGTATTTTCCAATCATTAGACAATTTCAAAGAGATTTATTTACTAATGGTGTAAAAGAATTAATATATTCCGGTTGTTCCCTAAAACAATTTACGCCTGGCGTTAAAATTCTTGCGAAAGCTGACGAACACGCTGAACCTCCATCTGCTCCCGTAATAATGACCTCGAAAAGTGGTAGAGTTATCTGCATCGGTGGATATACCCTATTCCAAGATGATAAACGATACGGTATCAAAGCAAAAAACAACATTCGGTTTGTGGCAAATATCTTTCGTACAATTATTCAACAACGAGATCAGAAACCGAAAGAACCAACTCCCGCAAAAATGAGAAAACCAAAATCAATTGATCCTAAGAAAGCAAAAAAACACTTTGAACAATTAACTAATGACACATTAAATGTTCTGAAAAAGTTGTTAAACGAAATTGATAAGCTTTTTGATGAAATTTTAAAATTAATAGAATCTCAAAAATTCTCTTTAGCTGAAGAAACACTCCAACTTCGCTATTCTAAATTGAAAAACACAATTGAAGGTAATTATCGAGCTCTAATGGAAGAACTTGATTATATTACAGATAGAATAAAAGCAAATATTGATTTTCCTGCAGTTGTGAAAGAATTTTCAGATCAGGTATTAGTAATGGAAAGTGATGCACTATCAAAACTGGATATGATCAGATTCAATCTCTCTAATCGAATAAAAAATGAAAAACTTCGTTCTCAACACCGATGAAAAAACAATAGGTTAAAAAGTTAAATTAACTAAGTTAAAACCTAAGAGCTAATAATGGAAACAAATGTACCATCAAATTATGATCTGAGAGGATTTACCATATTTGATTGAATCTAAAACGAGAAACTACGACATTATCTAGGGACGGGATAAAAAAGTGGCATATGAAGTGGTTTTGAGAAAACTTAAAGAACAAACAGGTATTCAAGGGAGTTCGCTGAACACTGTCGAAGGACTTCCAATTGCGACAGATTTTCCTGATTCCTCTACAGAAAGTGCATTAATTTCTGCATTATCTGCAACAGTATTATTAACAGGAGAAAAAACAACAATAGAATTTCAATATGGATCTCTTGATCACTTAATGGTAAAAGGAGAACACGGAACGGTTTTTCTCTACAAAGTAAATCCAAAAATGATTCTTACCATTCTAGCTCCAAATAATGTTAGTCTCGGGATTTTTATTCTTGGAGTGAAAAAAGCCATTAAAGAAATAAATTCCATTATAAAACTCTAATAATTCATCCGAAATTACTATTTAATGTTTTATACACTTTTTAAGCCCATCATTTAAGTAAATTAGGTGAAAATGATTCAGTCTCAGAATTCTTCCAACTCCTTTTCCGATTCTCCATTAATATATTACGCAACCTTTTTTCTTTTCTTTGGGATAATTTATGTCATTAATTTTATTCGGCCTATTTTTAACCTTTATACAATTTATTTTGATTTAAATTGGGCAAAATTTCAAATTCTCGAATTATTTGACGTTATTAACATTATATTTGGCGGTTTCCTCATTTTATTTGGATTTTTCCTCTTTATTTATAAAAAATTTAGCAGATCTCTTTTAATTTTTGGAGGGATCCTCTTTTTCTTATTTAACCTTCTAGATCCCTCTCATTTTCTCATGTTTTGGGAATTAATATCTATAATCATTGGGGCTCCTCCCGTTTGGATGCAGGTTATTCCCAAAAATCTATTAGTAGTTTATATATCATCATGGAGTCTGTTGAGTATATCTAATTTAATTCTTCAATGTATTGGATTTTATGTAGCAATTCGGATTATTTTTAATTCAAATCCTCAAAAGCAAATTACAAGATTTTTGTTTTTTTATTGTTGGGTTATTAGTTTATCTGGTATTATTCTTTGCCTTCAATCGGCGCTTATACTGGGTATAACTGCCAGTTGGTCTTCCATTACAATTGTTCCATTCATTTTACATTTTAGTATCTGGATTTTTATGGGTCTTGTTGGTATTTCAGGAATCTATATGATACGAAATTTACTTAAACATCAAGTTAATACGCACAATATAATATATGGCCAAATTTCGCTCATATCTTTTAGTGTGGTACGCGTACTAATAGAATTCAACGATTTTTCTATGAAAACAATCCCAATATTATTGTTCAACCTTGGGTTCGCGTTATTTTTAACCATCTTCGCGTTTAAATTGCCATTATACCTCAAAGAGGCGAAAAAGTAAGGTTTATCCTTTCCAAGAATCGTATAGATCTGATTTAAGACCAAGGGCTTCTGCAATTAAATTTGGAAGGTCATAAAATTCCATATCAATCTTATTTTCATGGGCTGCATCGCGTAGATTTTTCAGACACATTGGACAGGCAGTAACTAGAAAGTTAGTGTCAGTTGCTTTAGCTTCTTCAATTCTTCTCGATCGAATTTCTTGATTCAATTCAGGATAATTAATTAAGCAGGTTCCACCCGAACCCGCTCCGCAACACCAAGATTCCTTCTTAGAACGATCCATTTCGACTAACTCGGCACCAACTCTAGTGATAATTTTTCGCGGATTCTTGTATTCGTTGGCATGACGGCCTAGGTGGCAGGGATCGTGATAAGTGACTTTTTGTTGAAATTCGTTCTTCAAATCTAATTTTTTCAAAAGAGAAAGGAAGGTTTTTGATACATGTTCCACTCTAAATGGCACAGAAACTCCAATTTCCTTATAATCATTTTTAAACGTGTTGAAACATCCTGCACATGAAAAAATTACTTTTTTAGCGCCAGTTTTCTGAATCAGGCTGATGAGTTCTTGGGCATTCTTCCGAGCATCTTCAATATCTCCTGCCCATATGAGCTGGTGCCCACAACAGAGTTCCTCTACTCCGAGATATGCTACCTCTTGCTCTGCTTCTTGGAGGACCTTAATTACAGCTTCTGGCGTGTTTGGATTTTGGTAAGATGCAGCACAGCCCGCAAAATATAATACCTCTGCTTTTTTCGGAAGATTCAATTCTTCTGCCCAATCCACGCGTAGGTCTTTTTCTAGCCCAAATGGGTTATTAATCTGCGGGTCCATTATTTTAGCACAAGTTTCCTGAAGTTTTTTGGGCGCCAATCCCAAATTCCAACAATCTTCACGCATGGCCTTGATTATTTTCATATTCGCAATGGGTTTAAGGGTGGGAACTAAAGTTGGAGTACAGATTTGTTCGCAAGCTTTACATCCTAAACACCGAAAAATAACGTCTTCTGCTAATATATTATTGTATTCTAATACTTCCTCAAGAAGATACTTGGCAATTGTATTTCTTCCACGACTTGTATAATGATCAAAACGTAAAACGTCATATACAGGGCAAACTCCTAACCACGCATGTTTAGTCGCAATCCCTTTACTTATTGTTTCCCTACACATTGAACAACAACCGCAGAACCACACTTCTTGCTTTAATTCTTCTAGCTTCATTAGTCCCAATTTATAACTCTCCACTTTCTGTTAATCTAGCCCTAATCCTAATGCGCCCGGATTCATTATGTTATTAGGATCAAGTAGTTTCTTTAGAGATTTAAGTAAATTCAAGTATTCTGGTGTAAATTTCTTGTTTAAATGAGGCATGAATGCATCTTTCCCAACCCAATAAGGAGAAGTCCCCATCTCTATTTTTTGTTTTAAAATTTCATGCCAAATTTTATATGCTTTTGAGCGAAGATCACGTGTAGTAGCATCCATGTTAAACATTGACATATGTAAAACAAAACCATGCTTACATCCACCTGGATATTGGATGCTCCAACATTTATTACCCAACGCAGTAGTCGAAAGAAGGTTTTCAACCTTAGGATTTTTAAAGAAACGGTAATGCCATTCGTTGAATTCAGGGCATTTCAATAATGGTAATACGGAACAAGTTTTATGCATCATACCACCAAAAAATTTACAAACTCCTCCCCCTAACATCTCATTCGTGTCGTGGGCACTCATCCCAAGTTGGGTAATGTCGCCTGGCATTTTGATCGCCTTATATTTGTTAGCAATCTTATCAATCATCATATTTTTGCGTTCTAATATGATTTCGTCATAAGCAGACGTATGGATCAATGCTGGCCCTTTTTGTGTTTTACCAGGTTCTAAATTAAACGATTTTTCAATTAGATCATAGTAAAACCCTTGAGCCAGTCCCATATAATCACTCATGAGCTCATAGGAGTCGATTTCCATCAATGCTTTACATTGATCCATTTCACTAGGGAATAGATAAAGAAAATCAGACTTAAATTTGGGAAGAGGATAGGTGCGTAAAGTGATTTCGGTGATAATCCCAAAAGTTCCACAAGATCCCATAAAAAGTCCTGCCAAGTCTGGGCCATTACAATATCGAAAATACCAATCAGTCATTGTATTTGCAAGGGATCCCGTCTCAATTACATCCCCCTCAGGAAGTACGACTTGTAAATTCTGAACATTTTCATTTTCTTGGCCATATTTTGTTCCATGGATGCCCGTAGAATCGATTGATACTCCTCCGCCAACTGCAGCACCATATATCCCATGAGGTCCCATAAATCCAGGCGTTAATCCTATTTTCTTCAATTCATAACAGAGCTTTCCCCAAGTTATTCCAGCTTGAAATCGGCACGCACGGGAAACGGGGTCATATTTGATAAAAGAATTCATATCCAATAAATCTAGCATTATACCTCCACTCGAGAGAGCTGCAGATCCTGAGGCATTGCCTGTACCTCCCCCTCTTGGAATAACTGGAATTTCATGTTTATTTGCGAGTTTGACGATTTCTATAACGTGGTCCGTAATTTTTGGCTTGACAATTACATCAGGTGGTCCTAGATCTAGATATAAATCATCAGTTAAACCGGGGCTAACGGTGGACCAAGCTTCACTTAATGCATAGGTCCAACGTGCATGTTCAGAATCGTTTACAGCCTTACTCCCAACAATACCTTCAAGAGCAGCAACTAAATCAGATTGAGAAAGGACTCTTGTCATAAATTCACCTAATTTATTCATTTACTAAATATATAATTAAATTTTAATACCTTTTAATTTTCAATGCCAATAAAATACTTATTATAACTTTTTTCATAAGTGCTTTGCTATTTCTATCTTTTTAATTCAAAAAAATTAATAATACCTAAATTGTTAACTGAAAAAATGAGAATCCTAATAAAATCATTACTTAAAGGAGGTCAAAAAAGATGAGTGATTTTTCATATTTAATGGGAATGAAACTAAAGTCAGCAAGGTTTAAAGTGAAAAAGAAGAAGTTATTGGCGTTTGCGAAGTCAATTGGAGCAAAGCAACCCCAATATAATGACCCGAATGATCCCATCGCGCATCCCGCTTATGCTAATGCCTACGCTATGCCAGCACTTATGAGTATTACTTCAGCGAAGGATCCTGACGGCAATCCATTAATCAAGGATGCGCTCAAAATCTTACATGGAGGCCAAGTTTATCGATTTCCAAAAGGTGCCCCTCCCATTAAAGATGGTGATAAATTAGTGACTACTCCAACGGTAAAAACCGTTGAAATCAAGTCCAATGGGATGTTGGTTATCACAGTTGACGCAGAAACGGTGAAAAAAGAAACAAATGAAGTAGTGTGCAACAGTGATATAGGTATAGTAATAATGCCAGGAGGATTTTAAGATGGTTAAATGGGATGAGTTAAAAGAAGGAGAAATAGGACCACAAATGGAATATGGACCACTAATGCGGAGTGAATTTGATGTTTATGCAAATGCAGGTGGAGATACTAATCCTATCCATATAGACGAGTGGGCAGGGATTTCAGTCAATAAAGGTGTAATTGCTCACGGTTTATATTCACACGCATTTTTAGGGAAGATGCTCACAGATTGGGTCGGTGCCGAGAATGTAAGATCTTATGGAGGCCGAATGGTCGGAATGGCACGACCGGGAGATATGCTACTCCTTTCTGGAAAAATAATCAAAAAATACGAAAAGGATGGAGATAAATTAGTAGATCTAGAAGTTAAATCAGTCACGAAGACCTTTTATGTGCGAGGAAATGCGAAGACGGATGCATCAATCTCTGATGAAGAACTAATTAAGAAGCTAGAAAATGCTAAATATGAAATTGAAGTTAAATTTAAGCCAACTGAGGGCAAATGGAAATTTGAATTAGAAATAGAAGATATTGAAGGTGTTGAATTTAATATAAAGCGTACAGTAATGGATGAACCAGTTGCCCGTGATTGGTTTAGGCCTGGCAAAGATAAATTAGCAGCAGAAATTGCTAGACGGAAAGGAGAAAAATTTAGATTCGTAATTGTTCGATATCGAAACTCTATTGCTGGCACTGCAACAGTAGCAATCCCTGAATAATTTTATCTTTTTTTTTTCTTTTCAATAGAAAATATTGTCAATTGAGCGGTTAGTTAATGCTATCTAATAACTTTGAGGAGATTAAAGAAGGGAAAATTATTGAAGGAGTTGATGGTCCGGTAAATCGGCAAGCTATTATTCGGTATGCCGAAACTTCAGGGGATCGTAATCCAATTCATACAACATATAATGTTGCCATGGCAGCAGGATTGAACGGAGTCATTCAACATGGTCTGTTTTCAATGGCTTGGCTCATTAAGACATTCACTAATTGGCTTGGTAATAATGGTAAATTGAAGAGAATAAACATTCAATTCCGTGCAATGGTTCGCCCTAATGATATGGTGCATAGTAAAGGGAAAATTATTAAAAAATATCAAGAAAATGGACAAAAATTCGTGGATCTAGAGGTTGTTCAAGAAGCGTGGAGTATAATATGCAAAGGAACTGCGCAGGCTTCGAATAAATCTAACAATGCAGCGACTTTCCAAACTTTACTATCAAATGCTGAATTAACTATGGAAATTGAAACTAAATTAGAAGATGGGCAAGTCAAATTAATAGATAATCAAAAACTTGAATTACAAACAGATGAAATCAAAGTCATTCCGAGTTCATTATCTTTCTGGGAATCATTTACTAGAGGATGGTTAAGAAAAGGAGACAAAATTCAAATAAAATTAGCAGAACCTCCAGAAAATGGGAAAGCTTACTTTGAAATCTATAGAGTTTCGAACTCTATTAAAGGAACAGCAACCATTCAGTTTATATAATTGAATGAATTTAAAATATAATTTGAATAAGATTTAAAATAGAAAAATCAAAGAAGAGGTCGAACCCTATGAAGGAAAACCCTGAGAAATCTCTTGAATCCCCTGAAAAACTTGATATTCTCAAATTCATTAATGATAAAAATTATCAATTAATTGAATTAGCGGATAGCAAAGCCACTGCTATTCTTGGGATCAATGGCTTAATGCTCACTGTTATTTTTGCAATAGGTGGCTTTATTCCCGATTTTTTCCAATTTGAAAACGTATTAGACTATATTAGATTATCTTTTTTCGGAGCTTATTTATTATTCACTGCTTTAAGCCTTGTTTTTAGTATTTTGACTATTTCCCCCTTAATAGAAGCAGATGCCAAGCCAAAAAAGGACATTTTCTATTACAATCATATACTCCAATTTGCCAATAAGGAAGAATTTACAGAGGAAGTCAAGGAAAGACTTAAAGATCCCTCTTCCTTATTAACTTCTCTCTCAAACCAAATATATTCAATTGCCATTGTAGATAAACGAAAATACACTAATATCCGTAAATGCATATTATTTATCTTTATCTCATTTATAATTTTCATCTGCCTAATTGTCATGATGTTCATTTAAGATTGTCAGAAATTCGTGACGGGGATTAAAAAATGGATATAAAATTGAAAGTTGTCAAGATTGAGAAGGAGACGGATGACCAAGTGATAATCGGTCAGGGAAATTTTTCAATCTATACCACGGACAATATATTTCGAGAGTTACTTACGACGGTTCCTAGGATTAAATGTGCAATTGCTATGAATGAAGCTGATCCAAAACTCGTACGATTCAATCATAACGATGATCGCTTAGGTGATTTAGCTGCAAAGAATGCTTTGGCTATCGGCGCTAGTCATGTTTTTGTAATAGTGATGCAAGGTGCGTATCCAATCAATGTTCTCCCCACAATCCGCAATGTCCCTGGAGTATGTAATATATATGTTGCCTCAGCTAACCCACTGGAGGTTATTATAGCGGAAACATCACTAGGACGTGCCGTAGTAGGAGTTGTTGATGGGCAAGCAGTAAATTCTATAGAAAATGATGAAAAAAGACAAGCTAGACGTGATTTAGTTAAAAAAATTGGTTATAAATTAGGTTAATTCCTAACTATTTTTCTAAATCAACAACTAAATAGGTAACCGTATCCTGTACTCCTGAAATCTCATGGATTTCAGTTACAACCATTTTCGCAAGGTTTTCCAGATTATCGCCTTCAATCTTAAGGATAATATCATATGGGCCTGTAATGGAATAAGCTTCAATGACATTTTCGATTGTTCTAATCTTTGATAGTATTTCTCTAACCTGCCCTACTTGAACTTTAATAGTTACAAATGCGATTGCCAAATTCTAATCCCACTACGCAATTTCTTTTAAAAGGAGACGGGGAACTACGAGTAATGAAGTTAATTCTTGGATTAGTAATTTGAACGCGTAGGATACAGTTAATTTAGCAATGATTGTTCTTTCGCCACAGATTGGACAGTAATAGCGATCCCGATTCCGGTCGTAAACGGCCAGAATCCCACAAGTGCTACAAACCAATATAGTTGTTTTATCCGACTCTTCTAATAATCGCTCTCTAAGAAGAAGAGCTGCTCCATGCCCAACGAGGCAATCCCGTTCCATTTCACCAAATCGTAATCCGCCTTCCCTTGCGCGTCCTTCTGTAGGTTGTCGGGTTAAGATTTGCACAGGGCCACGTGCTCTCGCATGAATTTTATCAGCTACCATATGATGAAGCTTTTGGTAATAAACAATTCCTATAAATATATCAGCTTTAAACTTTTCTCCTGTAACTCCATTATACATAGCTTCTCTCCCTGAATATTTGAATCCGTTTTTTTCTAGCTCCTTGCAAACGTCTTCGAGTCGAGTGGAGAACGCAGTACCATCCGAACGAACACCCTTTAGAGCTGCGGTTTTCCCGGATATAGATTCAATAACCTGTCCAAGGGTCATACGAGATGGAATTGCATGTGGATTTATGATAAAATCTGGAACTATTCCATCTTCAGTAAAAGGCATATCTTCTTGAGGTACAATCAATCCCAGTACGCCTTTTTGTCCATGACGAGAAGCGAATTTGTCTCCTAATTCGGGGACTCGTTGGTCTCGGACTTTAACTTTAATTAATTTATTTCCATCAATAGTTTCGGTAATAATTACTGAGTCGACGACTCCATTTTCTCCATGGCGCAGATTTACAGAAGTTTCTCGTCTTGTGGGAGCTGGAAGTTCGAATTCTCGATATTCTTCAAGAAATCGAGGGGGTGATGTGCGTCCTATAAGAACTTCCCCTCCTTGAATTTCTATTTCTGGTTCAATAATTCCATCTTCCCCTAGATGTCGATACGCCTCAGCTGCCCGATAACCCCGGACAGTGCGTTCTGGTATTTCATATTTATCTTCTTGACCACCAGGATATTTTCTCTCTTCAGCATCATAGGATCGGAAGAAAGAAGAACGTCCTAATCCACGCTCAATGCTTGCCTTATTAATTATTAAAGCATCTTCTATATTATAACCTTGATAACTAAGTATCGCAACCACAAAATTCTGACCTGCTGGTCTTGTATCAAAAGCAATGGCGTCCATCGCTTGTGTTTTCACAATAGGGGTTTGCGGATAATGGAGAAGTTGTCCTCTTGTATCAACACGTAACCTGAAATTTGCTGCATATAATCCAAGGGCTTGCTTTGCCATTCCTGCTTCATAAGTATTTCTTGGACTTTGATTATGTTCAGCATACGGAATCAAACTTCCTGTGATGCCTAGGATAGTTGAAGCCTCGATTTCACAATGAGTATGTTGCTCTGTGATATCAGATTGATTCATTGCAATATATGCATTTTCTTCTTCTTCGGCATCTAAATATTCAATGAGTCCATGTTCAATGAAATCGCTCCATTGCCATTCGTTATTCTTTAATTTCTCAACATGTTCTAGTCTTAACTTTAATCGTCCCTTATCTACAATCATACATGGTCTTCGCGCACGTCCTGCATCACAATTAATTTGAACTTCTTTAATATCACTATAAATCGCAGTATTGACTTCATGGTCAATTTCATTTTTCCGTCTTTTTTGACGAAGTTGTTGCACGAATTCATCGGGGTGATCATATGAACCAATAAGTCTCCCATTCAGAAAAATCCGATACCCTTTTTTAATGCCTTTTTCTCGAATTTCTTCAATAGGTTGCAATCCTAACTCAAAAAGAATTTTTTCGATCTTAGTATCATCAGTTCCCACTGAAATATATGTCATGAGTGCTAGATTTTTCACTAATCCGCAATTTGGACCTTCTGGGGTTTCATTTGGGCAGATCTTTCCCCAATGCGTGGGATGCAAATCGCGGGCTTCAAAATGTGGTTGACTTCGACTGAGAGGCGAAACAACCCTCCGAAGATGACTTAAAGATGAAATGTAATTTGTACGATCTAGTAATTGACTAACACCTGCCTTTCCTCCAACCCAATTACCTGTGGCCAGAGCATGACGTAGTCGTTCTGTGACAACATCTGCACGAACTGCAGTTTTTATGTTTGGGGAGCGTCCTCTGACAGCAGTACGCTCCAACTGATATTTAATATCCCTACAAAGATTGAGAAATGCAACCCGGAATAAACTTGTTAGAAGATCTCCTGCTAATTTTAATCTTTTATTTGCATAATGATCTTTATCATCGGGAATTCGTTTGTGTATTTGTAATTCAATGATTCGTTGCGCCATCTGTGCAATGTAATACGCTTTTTTAATTCTATCAATGGTTGTTCTGCCAATATGGGGGAGAAGATATCTATCCAAAACTTGACCAGCACGTCTTAATCGATATTCCCTTGTTTGTCCAACCGCAACTCGCTTTCCAATATAATCCAAAGCATTATCAATAGTGCCTTGGGAATCTTTTGGTACATAAATAGGGGAAGCTGCCTCTAAAGTTGGAATAAGTTGGCGTCGGACTGCAGGATCATCCGAAATCGCATCGCTGATTTCTTTATCCGTAACAAGTCCAAGAGCACGAACTAAAATTGCAAACGGTATCTTTCCAGGAACTGATGGAAATGATACTCGAAGAGAACCGTCATTACGCTGTTCCAGCGTTACTGGCGCACGAAATCCTTGGGCGGTTGAAAAAACTTTCCCCACATAATTTGCAGACAAACTTTTACTTGCTTCTTCAGTCAACATCCTATTAGGTGCAAGATCTTCTCGGGTAACAAGAACCCGTTCAGAACCGTTAATAATAAAATAGCCTCCGGGATCTAGAGGGTCTTCACCATGCCTAATTAGTTCTTCACCATTCATATCTTTTAAAAGACACACATTAGACCGCAACATGATTGGAAGTCGTCCAATATATACATTGACTACTTCCCCCTCAATTTCAATCCCAGTCCGTTCATCCTTCCGGACTGGAGTCATTTCCAAATATAATGGCGCAGAATAAGTTAAATTACGAATTCTTGCTTCAATTGGGAAAATCGGCTTAACAGATCCATCTGCTTCCCGAATTGTGGGATCTCCAATAGTCATTCTACCTAATTTTACATGATATTGGGGAATATCGGGATCAATCTTCCCTACTTCACTAACAACCTCTTGCATATTCCTCCCAATAAAAACATTATACGAATCTAGATGCTGTCGTACAAGCCCTTTTTCCTCAAAAAAAGCACGCATGAGAATCCATGTGTCAATCTCAAAATTTTCCACATTACTTGTCATTAGGATACA
>JABXJU010000329.1 GCA_013375405.1 Candidatus Helarchaeota archaeon | reverse complement strand
CTGTAGGAGGAGTGCCCTCCCCGGAGGTCTGAGACACGGGGAATAACGCGGAAAGTCGTGATTAGATCTGCTGGCTAGTTGTAGTTGCCTATGCGTGAAATCCCAAGTCGAACAAAAAATATCATTTTCATCTCAAAATAATATTGTAATTGTTGCCAATTAATAAAAATAACAAATAATGGATTTTAAAATAAAAAACTAGGAGGAATAGAAATGGGAATTGAAGAAGATTTAAAAACTGCTTTTGCGGGAGAATCCCAAGCAAACCGTAAATATTTAGCATTTGCGAAAAAAGCTGAAAAGGATGGATTTCCGAACATCGCTCAGATGTTTAGAGTCATTGCTGAAGCTGAAACAGTTCATGCATTAAACCACCTCAGAGTGATGAAGCAAATTAAAACTACCAAGGAAAATATAAAAGCTGCTAAAGCAGGAGAACACTACGAAATTGCTGAAATGTATCCGCCTATGAAAGAGCGCGCAGAAAACGCAGGAAATAAAGCAGCTGCAAATACATTTCATTATGCTTTAGAAACAGAAAAGGCTCATCATAGTTTGTACGATGCTGCTATTGAAGCCGTGTCGGCAGGTAAGGATATCGCGAAGAAAAAATATTGGATTTGCCCTGTGTGTGGTTTCACTGGAGAAGGAGATCCTCCAGAAAACTGTCCCGTATGCAAAACGAAGAAAGAAAGATTCAAAATATTTGAGTAAGTGTAAAAATTATAGCTTTTTTTTAATTGGTTTCAGCTTAATCGATATAATATTTCTTGATTAAGAGAATTGCAGTGAGAACAATTGCCACACCAATGAGGAACCACAGCCACAGTGGCAATTCAAAGCCATATTCCCATGGAACGTCTGTATCAAGACGCCCTCGTTCTCCAAGCAAATTAAGTATGGAGAACGCATAATACGTTAATGATAGACTCGAATCTGAGTCTGCAGACTTCGTACGGAATCCTCCATCATCATTCTGGAGATTAAGAAGCCAATCTAGAGCAGCTCCTAAATTTATTCTGGATAAATACGTGGTTCCTAGCTTCCGAAGGCTATATATTGCAGTATAAGTATAATGCAGACAATAATCACTTTCTATCGGTTTTCGACTGAACGCCCCATAATCATCCTCATAAACATTGAGATTTTGACTACTATTTATCCAAGAAACTAATGGTTCTGTTAAGACCTGACTGATATTATCCAATCGTGATAGCGATCCTATAGCCGCCCAAGTTGACCACATATTGGAAGAATTTCCATCTGTCGCAAATCCCCCGTAATCATCAGAACTTGGATTTGTATTTTGCCGTTCTAATAACCAAACACTCACATCATTATCACTTAAATCGGTGCCATTGATAGTTAATGCTTCTAATCCATAATAGGTTGGATAGAGATATTCACTTTCATTAATTTTCTCACCAAATCCCGCAGATCCATTCTGACAAGCGATAACCCACTCATAAGTATAGTTATACATTTCCACATTAAAAAGGTCGAAAATCCAACATGCATAATAAGTGGAATAAATATCAGAGTCTGCGCCCTCGGTATTACCAAAGCCATAGTCCACGTTCTTACAATTATTTACAAACTCGATGAGGGATTCCTCATCAATATCACCAAGTTCATTAAAGACTTCTAAAATATAGAGCGCTTGAAACGTATGTTCAACCTTAGGTTCAGATCCTCCTGGAGTAAGCGCAAAACCTGCTCCTGTGTCACAACTTTTGACATAACCAATTAACGCATCTTTCCTTTGGGTAATTGCCTGTAAAGATGGCATTATAAGGGATAAAACCAATATACTTAGAAAAATGCTTGATATCCACTGCTTTCTATTCAAATTCGGGTCACACCATTAATTACAGGTCTTGTACTGATTCCGTGTTTAATGAGTTGTAATCAGACCTATTAGTTTTATGGTACTAATTTTTCTGTTTAAAATTTAACATAACAATGACTAACAAAATTTCAGATCTATATGTAAAATGAACTCAATTATTTTCGCTTTAAGAGATGGACCATTTCAAAGGTCATGACGGGAGTTTCATCATATTTACTGACAGCGAATTGAAGGATTAGGACTCCTTGGTCAAGTTTCTTCGTTTCTCGTTTTTCTAGGATAGTAACTTCAACTTGCATTGTCTCACCGATTTTTAATGAGGTATGGAATTTCATATTTCGAATATCTAATAGGGACAGGGCAGTTCGCTCGTATAATCCGAGTTTTAAGAAAAGCCCAAGGGCAAGAGGTACGATAAAGGGCCCTGGGACGACACGCGATTTGTAAATTGTCTCCTCTCGCGCGTATTTATCATCAAAAAATAAAGACATATTGAGCCAAGTTAAATTGCAAAATTGCAGAACATCAGACTCAAAAATGGTACGCCGGGCAGTTTGAAACTTTTCTCCCACAGTAAAATCTTCCCAGTATCGTCCTATCATCACCATATTGAAATCCCCGAAAACCAAAGAATAGCTGGTACTAAAAGTCCAATTGCCGATCCAAGAACAAGAATATAGACTAAAACATTCCATTTTACAATTTTCTCTCCATCGAGAGGGTAAATTGGTACGAGGTTGAACACAGCAAGAAAAGCATTGATGTAATAAATGAAAAAAATGATCTCCCAATACACTCCAAATAAAATAAAGGTTAAAGGAAATAAAATAGCTGCAAAAGATAAATTAACCAGTGGTCCTGCAACGCTTATTTTCCCATTTTGCTCCTTGGTTATATTTCCTGCAATGTAAACCGCACCAGGTGCTGCAAATACAAATCCAAATAATAGAGCAAACATGAAGGCCATTGTAAGCCCCTGAACCCATGCACGGAATTCTGCCCATGCACCATACCTATTAGCTACAAATTTATGCCCTAATTCGTGAAGAATAAAACCTGAACCGACCGCCAAAAAACTAATGAGCAAAGCTAATGGAAATAATGCCCAATCTACATACATTATCCCATAACCTGAAAAACTAATTGCAAAAGCAATCGTAATAACTCCCATAGCAATCAATAAATCTTGAAGTTCCTTTTTACTGAAGTGAATTTTCCGTTTAGGCTGTTCATAAGTATTATACGCCATTCCAATCTCCTAATTTCTAATTATATTCTCCTTATTAAGAAACAATAGTTAAAGTATTTTAAATAATTTGGTAAATCCCAATTTCTCTCTATAGCTCGCTTTCAAAGGGTAACGAAATAGCTACGAAAAGTGAATAAAACTAAATAAATTTGAATACAAATATCCACCATTACTTCATTTTTGCGGGACTGTATTTTGCGCAAAAATGTAATTTGCGCATTTCAGGTGAGCAAATTTATATTGAATGTTCGCATAAATAATTGTGATTTGTAATTGAGGGTACATTTTGAAAACGATTAAAACAGTTCGCCTCACTTCTTTACAATTGACCAAGCGCAAGCACGAAAGGATCACCCAA
>JABXJU010000066.1 GCA_013375405.1 Candidatus Helarchaeota archaeon | reverse complement strand
GAAATATTCACTTTTATTATGAGGAAAGGATTAAAAAATCTGTTATAAAAATATAAGTTGTCGAACTTAAGATATAAAATGCTCATTTTGAATTTAGAAGAAGGTTTCAATAGTCTTTGAGAAAATGAAGGGATTGAATGGTCACAGATCCTCTTAGTAAATAAACGCGTTTAGAGTATATATTGGAGGATACTTTATTGAAAGAAAGGTATTTCACCTGGGCGATCATCGTATCTATAAGTACGACGAAAGGGTGAAGATACCATTCCTTTTTTAAGGAATTCCTTATAATTAATGTAGGGCTGTGTTTATTATAAAGTTTTTCATATCATTTTTGCTATCTGACTTTATGGACAAACATTTGACTATCTTCCAAACGAAATTCCTTTCCACCTTACTAATAATTGCGTAAATTAACTTCCAGAAGAACATCCCTTGACTTTATACGATTTTTTGTCGAAATAAATTCTAATTATATGTCATTTATGCCAAATAAGTGACCAAATTGGATCATTAAAAGAAGAGAATATATAATAAGATTTACTTTTGTCGAAACGGATATTTACTTTTAGGAAAAAAGAATAATGGTGGTATCTTTAAAAGTGTTGATTTGGAATGGATCATTCTTTAAAGGGGACTGTCCAAATTTATATGGTGGTATGTAATCTTGATTATTTTCTATGACCTAAGTTATTTCAACTATGCTCTTTCTGTTCAAGGGAAGTCTCACAGACGGTACAGCTAATAGCCTCTACATTGTGAGTGGAGACGCTAAACCATCCACAGTTGTTACATTGTTTGATAGTAAATGGAAAAATCCTGAGAAGGATAGGAAGTGATAACTCTTGGGCCAGTTCGTTCACGTGTTGTTCAAATCGAAATACTTTTCGTTCTAAAAGCCGTTGATAAATATAAAAACATAACAAATAGGACATAAAAATACCAGAATATACCAAAGCACAAATTCCACAAGGACCAAAAAAATAATAATTTGGGTAAAGGATGGCTAAAATAGTGAGTTCAACCAACCCAGCACCCGAAAATATCATCCATATCTTAAGCATATCAAATGCAATATCCCATAATATTGTCAACCTTACTAATCCTCGTTCTGGATATTCAATGTATACCATGTCTTCTTCTTTCATTCAAATCACCGTTCCATAGAATATATATTGCAAAGATAATTTAACAAAAAAGTATAAAAAAAACACAGTTTAATTTAGAGATCTTAATTTTTTCGAGAAGAAGATAGTTATATCAAAATTACTTCTGTTGAAGGTCGAAATCGAATCCAAATTCGAGTCCGAAATTGGAATTTAAACTAGTTATCGAGCTCTAGAGCTAAATTAAATAGATGAAAGACAGATAATGAGTCCAGATTAAGACAACAGAAATCTATTTAAGGCACGATTATTTAAAGGCAGTAGGGGATTAGAGCGGTAAAGTGATCCATATTTGGATCAAAATTGATCCTAAAAGGGATCAGTCTCTTTGATGAGCAATTCTAGATGATAATCTAGATCACAATCTGGAGCCGATTTCATTCATTTGATATATATAATTTATCATAATTAAGGCGTTAATTTTAAGACTTTATACATCTTTGGTAATAAGGATAAATAATAATTAGATTCAGGGTAGGTTGCTACCATTCTTCTATAATATCTTAAGAAATCTTGCTGTCTAATATTAATTAGATCTATGGTTTCTGGAATTTCAATTCCAGGACTAATTGACCCAATAATTACATATTTTTTCAGTAAATTTTTTGATAGGTCGATATAATCTGATAATCGTTCGAGATCTGATGTAAATAATTTATAAAAAGTGGTTTTTGAGAAACGGTTTTTCTCTTCGATTAAATAAATCAAATTTAAAGGATAGTAGTAGGCAATTACATCTACATGAGTTTTACTTTGAAATTCCTTAAATTGGTGAAAACCCTTTAAAACTTCAAGAGGAAATGTTTCAAACCCGAGCAAATAGAAAAAGTGTGAAATTAATTTGCATTTATCCACTTCGTTAAGCGATGCAAAATTATTGGCTTGTTTAATGTAATTTACTCGCTCATCATCAGATAAATTAATTCTTCTAATTTTTGCATTTATTATAGGTGTCTTAATTCTTCGCTCCAATTCCCTTTTTATATCGGATTGTATAAACTGTCTCGCAGCTTCTGTTGGATCTAAACTCAAAATACTGATATGTTTTTCATATGATAACCTCGGTGTCTTTGGATAATAACCTGATTCCCATTCAGTCATATTTTCATCAGGTCCATACTTCCACACAAAATTAAAATCCATCTCTGCCTCAAAATTTCTTTCTGCTTTATTATGTAAATTCTCAAATTTCTTAGGCTCTTTCCAATCTTCGTAATTCCATTCCTTAAATTCCACTTCATCTAAATTTTCCTTAAAAAAATCAATCATAAGCTCTTTTTCATTCTTTGAATATTCCACCGCCCAAAATACTACATGGACTGGACTTTCTAAAATTTCTATTAAAGAGGGCCATATAAACCGTCTATCTCTAGGTTCTTGAATTTCTTTTCTTAATTCTCCAATAAACTTCTTACCCCACTTCACCAAGCTCTCCTTTTCAATCTTTTTATACTCATCATTATCGAAGCCCTTTGCCAATTTTTAAAACCTCCCACATACACTAATTTATACACTATTTGCTGGACTGCAACATATCCATTCGACTTTAACAGATCTAAAGCCATTTTTTCTCCTTGATTTTCTGTAATAAGTCTGGAAGATCCGCTAATCGCAACATAAGTGACCTCTGACCATACATCCATTTTTCAGGCAGCTTTATGAACCAATACATGAATCTAATATGTTGTGTTTCACTATTTGTTTCACCTAACAAAAAAGCTACCGCAACTTTGTGAGCAGGATTTTGAGTGTTAAAGTTTTCTATTGTGTAGATATAATCTACTGGAATTCTGTAGAATGGTTTCTCCTTAAGAAATTTAGCTCCTTTAAATTCTATTCCATTTTTTCTTTTTTCTATATTTTTGTCCAAAGGGGCTTTAATAATATCATGTATTTCGCCTTTTTTTAAAAGTTTTAGTCATTCCCACCTTTTATTCAACTATCATAAAACTCCATTCATAGTAAGTTTCTTATTTTTTAAGAGGAATTTCATCGGTATGGGGGTTTAAAATTTCCCATACCCGGTGACAGAGAGGGCACTCGTGGTAATCTTGCAAAGGGTCAGGACTTCTTGGTACAATAAATCTCCATTCGTCTTCCTTAATATTTTCGTATTCATCGAGGGATTTCTGACACTTGGGACAAGGAACTTCCATTGGAATTTTCCCCCAATCTAATTTCAAGGCATTTTCCCTCTAATTAATTCGTAAATCGTTTGTCCCAATAACCATGTATTTTAATTGCATCTGACCTTTCTACGCTCCTTTAAGCAGAAATTCCTAAATCAAGTGTGTTCTATTACACTTTTAGAAAAGGCGGAATGGATTTATAAAGAATGCGATAGATCAAGGAAATAGATTACTTCCCCCATTGTGAGTAAGGTCAAACATTTTAGCTCGAGACTCTCTCACTTTAACGGGAGAAAACAGAAAATGAAAATATCAGTAGATAGAACAACTATTTTAGAAATAACCTATGCAGTATTAATCATATTGGAATTTGTTGTTATAGGCTTATATTGGATTATACGCTTTTATGAATCCGTTGAATTGACATTGTCGTTATTTCTAATAATCTTTGGTACGTTTATAATAACTATTGCGTATTTAGCGAGTATTATTGATTTACAATATGAAACCGAGGAAAATTTTAACACCATCGTATTGGCGCAAGAAGCTGGGTGGTTCTTGTGTTTAATTGGAAGTATTATAGTATTTTTTAACATTGCGTTTCCAGACCTTCTAATATCCCTTTTCGCACTCTTGGTCACTATCGGGCTTATCCTCTGTGGGATATTTCTATTTCCGCGGCTTAAAAAGGAAAAGGACATTCGAAATAAAAATCAAAAGATGCCAAAATAAATATTTATTGAAAAGAATTGAAAAGTCCTATCGATCTCTTAGATTCTAAATAAGTAAATCAGAATCTCAACAAATATCCCAACTGACATGGGAATAAGAATAGAAGAAAATCGTAATAAAATGATTCTTTTTACAGACAATTTTTTTAGAATAATTTCTGAGAAATATTATATTTTCCCCGTCTCCCTCTTTACCCTATCCTGCCGACCCAATTGACTTTGATCGCCAGACTCTCTTCCTTTTCGAAAAAATCAATATCATCAATAAATAGGCGATAACTAGTCTCTAATATTTTCGAGATCGAGGGATCGAGGGATTTAATGGCGTTGGTGATGAGGATGCGGGCAACCTCACGTTCCGGCAGATTCACTTGGTATTTTTCGCAGATACTTTTAATGAAAAATCGTTCTTTTGGAGTGTAAGCGTATCCGACCTTTCCCTGAGCGTCAACGAGGGAGCTTCCTTTGGCAGCATCAACGACCACTCGCCGGTAATTGAATGGGAAGACAAATGTCAGCCAGATTTTTAAAATATATTTTCCTTGGTTTTCGATAAACGGTGAGATAGTATGAGATCCTTTTTTTCTTTTCCAAAAATTCCACCGGGGTGTAAAAGCATTTACAAATTCATTGATGATAAAGTCACTTCTTTCTGCTTCCTTCAGAAAGGCTTTCGACAGTTTTCCTCCTTCTAACTCCAGTTTACTCGTTCCAATAACCCTTTCCAAGAACTTTTCAAATCTATTCAGTGCGGCTTCTGTCATTGCTATCAATCTCATTTAAAGGTAGAAAATTCTAAAAATGATTGATATATCTCATTAGCCATTCTTTCAATAAATAATATTCTATTGGAGTCTGTGAACAATTGAGTAATAGGAAGTTGAAGATCGCGTTTATCGGATGCGGGCGGATCTTAGCGTTAAATGCGTTGGGATATGTGGATAACCCCGATACGGAAATTTATGGAATGTGCGATAAGAAAAGAGGTAAAGCAAAGAAAGCCGCTGAGGAATGGGGGGCAAAGGTAGTCTATAAAGACTACATGGATGTAATGAAAGATGATACGGTGGATATTGTGGAAATCTTAACACAACATAAAATCCATACTCCCATCGCAATTGCGGCGTGCGAAGCTGGAAAGCACGTGAGCCTTCAGAAACCCCCTGCCCTTAAGCTTAGCGAAATGGATGCCATGATCACCGCCGCCAAGAAACACGGCGTCAAATTCAAAGTTTTCGAGAATTTCCGGTTTCATCCTCCCTATATTCGTGCGATGGAACTCATTAAAGAGGGGATTATCGGGGATGTCTATGTGGTAAATTATCGAATGTGGAGTACTATTCGGCCTATTTCTTCTTGGAAAGTGCCTCTCATGACTTGGAAGTGGAGAATAGAAGAAGCCAACAATTACAAAATGCCAAATATGTTTGATGATGGGTACCACAAACATAGTATAATCCGAATGTTCTTAAACAGACCCGTCAGGAGTGTACAGGCATGGGCTGGTGGATATCGTATTTATAAAATTATCAAGATTTCCGATATGCCTGCAGTGGTAATTTACAAAACTAAATCATCTTCGAAATATGGACTTTGGAATCTTTCAGTTGGGCCTAAATTACCTATCCAGTCAGATTACTATGGGTGTGATGAGTTCGTTGAGATTCAAGGATCTAAGGGAATTATGTTTATTAATGGGTGCACGGGAAACATGTTTGTAGGGTGTGAATGTGGTGGTCCAGGTGCGCCCGGGCTCTATTGGATCGACTCCAAGGGTAAGTGGCATGGTGAATGTGATATGGAAACGAATTGGAAATGGAGTTTCATTAATAGCACAAAACATTTTATTCAAGCGATTAAAAATGATACTGAACCTATTTTATCCGGCGAAAAGGCTCGCGAGATTCTACAAATTACCCTAGCGATTGTGAAATCTATTCGTACGAATTCCCAGAATATTATGGTAAAATCCATCGTCGATGGAATTGGAGATCTTGCTGACCTCCCATCTGACGAATATGAAATTGAAGAAGAAAGTTTTGAGGAAAATGAAGGTGTGAATGATGAGTGATATTTATTGGGTGGATGCGCGTGCCGAAATCCCCTATCCAGAGGTAGCGAAGGGAAAGGTATCGTTTTTCCAACCCGCATTAAGCCTGGTCAATAAAATGGAGAAGCTGATCCAGAAAAGTGGCATCTTGAATATTGTTGAAAAGGATGACCATGTTGCAGTTAAGATGCATTGGGGAACCGAATCAACCACCCGAACGATACGAAGTATATTCATCCGTAAAGTCGTGGAAATGCTTAATGAAAAAGGCGCATACGTTTTTATTACAGAGAGTGCTGGCTTAGGTATGGGAAAGACCCGGTGTTATGGAATCGGAAGGCTCCAATATGCCCAAATCGCCGGCTATACTTTTGAAACTTGCCTCGCTCCTTTAATTCCCGCAGATGGGCTTCAGGGGTTTGATCATATTCGCGTGCAAGTCGAGGGGCAACAGTTAAAAGAAGTGTATATCGCCAAAATGATTGCTGAAGCTGATAAGGTGCTCTCCCTCGCTCATGTAAAGGGCCACCCACGCGCCGGCATAGGAGCTAGTATAAAGAATTTAGGAGTTGGCTGTGCTGCGAAGCCCTCCAAATTCATGATTCATTTCTACGATGAATATCCGCGAATCGATGAGTCGAAATGCAATAATTGCGGGAAATGCCGCGATATATGCCCGGCTGGCGCAATAACGGATGGCTATTCCATTCTTCCTGAAATTTGTGAGGATTTTCGCTGTCTAGGCTGCTATGAAGTTTGCCGAGAGCAACGAGCCATCCCATTAACATGGTGCAATAGCAAAGATACTGCCACTCGGATTGTAGATGCAGCAAAAGCGGTGATTGATACTGTCGGAAAAGAGAATTTTGCATTTCTGAACTTTATTCTGGACGTAACTCCCGTTTGTGATTGTGTACCCTATAGCGATACCCCTGTTGTTCCTGATCTCGGAATACTTGCGGGATTTGATCCGCTAGCAATTGATAAGGCAAGCCTTGATATGATTAATCAAGCACCGATCCTTCCAGGATCAGTTCTTACGGAGCATGTTGAAAACAAACTGGCTGCAATTTATGCTGAGAGCTTTGAATGTAATCCATCGGATCTCATTGCGGCCGCCAAGAAAAGCCAGTTGGGAACTATTGAGTATTCCCCTCGTAAAATTGAAGATCTTTAACTTGAGATTTTTTCAATCACTTCAAATAATGTCTTATTGCTAGGAATATCCCTCATTGAATCCCCATAATAGGCCCATTGGACAATACCCTTTTTATCTAAAATTAAAATTGCCGGCATTCTTCCTAATCTGAGAATCCAGACCTCTTGATGCAATAATTTTACGACTTCCCGAGTTCTATCAAAAAAGATGGGAAATTTTCTTTTGGCGTATCTGAGCTCTAACCGTCGAGCATTTTCAAAGCGATCTGCTGTAATTGCGTAGATCTCAGTATTCAACTGCTCAAATTTTTCGATCTCTTTCGCTAATCGGACAATATGAGCTTGACAGAAGGGATCCATGAGTCCCCTCAATAAAATAAGGAGAACCTTTTTTCCCATAAATTCTTGAATATTTACTCTATCTCCCCTTGAATTTGGTAGCGTAAATTCTGGAATTTTCATCCCAACCATGTTGAATTTATCCTTCACCTAACTCACCGCATTTTAAAATAAATGGAACACTTACTTTTATAATTAATAACTATTAGTTTTTGATTTTACTTGATATGATTCAATTATCAAAATTAGTCCCAGTAAAGTGTGAAACGTAAGCACTAAAGAACCCATGAGAAAATAACCTGTTGAAAAATAAACCACTGATAAACCTTTGGTAAGATTCCAGACAAATGCTACTATACCAATAATCACTAAAAGAAGTCCATATATCATTGCATTTGGATGTTTTGCTTGAATATCAGGATGGATCTTAAGGTAGTAAAATGTAATGAAGGTAGCAGCTATAAAGAATATTCCCAATCCAAGAGTCTGATTTTTAATATTAAAATCGAATAAGTTGTGGACATTATTAGTGATACTAAGTAAAAGAAGAGCAATTCCATAGATTATTTCTAAAAGAATAATGGATACATTCCATTTTTTCAAACACCTTTCACCTCCTAACTCGAATTACGTTATATTATCCTTTTTTATATAATATATAAATTTAGCAATTTTTAATTTCTTAAGGTTTATTTATAACAAAGATTATTTATAAAAAAGTGGAATAAAGGATAACAGAGAACATTAGATGCTATACTAAATGTCTAAAAGGCTAATTACGTAAAATTGGGTCGAAAAGTTCCACAAGTTTCAAATCAGAAAACACTTTGAGATATTTGTATTTGTCTAGCTGTTTTTTACTTGAGGGAATACAAAGACTGAGACCTGTAAGATTAGGATACTTGGTTTTTGGACTTTCTTGGAATTTATGAATCATTTCTTTGGTTAAGAAATTGATAAAGACATCAAGTTTTTGGTGATCTGTGCTTGATTGTGTAACAACCCATTTAAAGAAAGAAATAACATCGGCAAAGCGATCATCCATGTAAAGATAACTCCAAGATTTGCCGGATAATTCACTAATTTGGATATTTTTAATATTAGATGACAGGATAGACTCAATGAGCGGATTAATTTTTAAAGGTAGATTGCAAACTGCCGCGTTATTAGTTACTGTATAGCTATTATACATGCCACTATCTTCAAATTCCATAATCTTCTCGGTTAATTCACTTCCACTAATTGCTGGGTGCTGACCAAGAAATTGAAGAAGTGATTCATAGTAAAAATTAGGAGCCCCAAGAGGCGTTTGAGACGACAATGTATATTTAGCAGCATGCCGAAAGGTGTAATGAGCTTCAATCGTTCCCTTACAACAGTTTTGTAGGAAGATTAACTCTATTTGACCGTCTATTTTTTTGTTAAAGTCAAGAATAACCTTATTCAGTTTTTCAATATTCATCCATTGGGTTCCTGCGCTAGAATCTGGCACAGGGTGTACATCTGGACTTATCTCATCTAAATTCCCACCATGCCCCAAGAAAATTATAGCCCATTTTTTTCCAGAAAATTGTGCTTTAGTCCAATTTAGGTATTCTGCAAAAATTTCCTCACTAGCACTATTTGTAGCATTTAATTGTTGTGTGTCAACATTATCTTTTGTGATAATACTTCTAGAAAGTGGGTCTTGTTTGAATATATCTGACTGCACTAATACTAAGATGTTCTCACTCTGGACACCTTTTGCAAGCATTTTTAATATAGTAGACCTGAAAGGCGAAAGATTGTTGTCATAAGGCATCCAGTACAAAAGGATCCAATCATAAATTTTCGTTTCGCTCATTTTCATCGTAGTTTGTGATATTCCATGAAGTATTTAAATAAATTTAGAAGAATTACATTTTATGTCACAATCGGATCAAGCTATTGATTATGAAGGCTTTAAAGGTGCTGGCGGCCCTGGGGCACCTCCACCACAAAAGCCCAACACAAATCCGACAAGAGGGCGTATTCTTCTTCTTCTCATTGGCGCCCCTCTTCTTGTCGCCATTCCATTAATCATTTTTGCCTTTCCATTTAATGCAGCTGGAACCCTTATACCCCATATTATTGGGGCCTTATGTGCAGGCATCACCATCGCTATTTATGACTGGATAATTGAAGCATACGCCCATGTAAAAGGGCTCTGGTTTTGTTATGGTGGCTATCAAAAAGTCGGGCGACTCGATTTTAAACACGTCCCCATTGACATGGTTTTTAGTTTTATCGGAAATGGCTTTGCCCTTGCACTCTCCTCCTATTTTCCTGAATTAGTCCGATACTGGGGGTGGAGTTTTTGGCCCATTTCAAATCCTAATCTTGATATTTGGCTGGTTCCAGGCTTATTGGTATTAGTTTCTTTAGGTTCGGCCTTAGGTGATTTTCGTTCAAAAAGATTAGGAATCTGGATGAATGGGCCCACATGGACTTACTGGAAATGTGCATTCTATGCTTGGTTGCCACTGCTAACTTCTGGAATAGTCGTTGATCGGTTCATTATCTATTTCTGGACGAATCCACTCGGATTGGCACTGTCTATTCTAATACCGTTTCTCACTTTAGGCATCATTGTTGTTATACTAATAAAAAAAGTCCTTTAATCGGATTTTTCTCCCCTATTCACAATCTTAAATAATTCTAAAAAGGACTCCTTCAATGTTTCATAAATTTTCCGAAACAAGTTGTAGTATTTTTGGTATTTTACATGATTTTTGGTGATGGGATCAGTACGTACTCCCTCAGGAATCCACTTTTTCACCACTCGGGCATCCTGAAAAATCCCACAACCAATCCCTGCAAGAATGGCATCCCCTAACGGTGCGCCCCCCGTTTCAGCAATGTAAATTTGTGGAATTCCCATAATATCGCTGATGATTTGTCTCCATAATTTACTTTTCGCGCCTCCATTCACCGCTGCAATTTCCCGAACCGCAATTCCGAGAGAGGTTACAATCTCGATTATATGATTTAAAGCATACCCAATACCTTCGAGTGCGGCTCTATACATATGGGCCTTTGAATGAAAGGGTGTAATCCCTAAATATACACCACGTGCATATACATCCCAAATCGGAGTCCGCTCTCCCATGAAGTATGGTAAAAGAATTAGCCCGTCAGAACCGATCGGTAGGTTAGAGGCTTGCTCATCCAAAATCCGATAAACTGGCTTCCCTTTTTCTTCCGCTTCACTCTTTTCAAAATCGCCCAATGTGTCCCGGAACCATTGTAATACGCCCCCTGCATAGATGCTGCCTAAGGTTAGGTATTTCCCTTGTACAACGTGACTCGTATTAAGTAATCGAATGTCGAATAAGGGTGAATTAAGGGGCATCAATATATTTCCTGCAGTCCCTAACATTGCACATGCTTCGCCTTCTTCAATTACACCCACTCCTAAAGTTGAACAAGCAAAATCACCGCCACCTGTCACAACCGGCGTTACTTTTTTTAATCCTGTCTTCTTTGAAGCCTCTTCACTTATTTCTCCAATTACCTCATGTGAGTTATGTAATTCTGGAAGTAAATCTATTGGGATCTGCATAACCTCACAGATTTCTTCTGACCATTGTTTTTTCTTATAATCATAGCACGGGGCGCACAACCCTGCCACAGAGTAATCAGAAACGGTTTTTCCTGTCAATTTGAAGACGATGTAATTACTCCCTAGTAGGATTTTAGTCGTTTTCGCAAAAAGATTAGGATTGTTTCTGCGAAACCAAAGGAACTTGGGCCCTCCAAAGTAGGGATCTATCTGGTTTCCGCTTATTTTAGAGCATTTTTCTAGCCCAATTTCGTTTTTTAACCAAGTACATTCTGCCTCACTCCGCCGGTCAATCCAAAGGATCGCAGGACGAATCGATGAACCGGTTTCATCAATTGGCACACAATTTGGAGTTAATCCACTGACGCTGATACCAATTATTTCAGTAACTTTGGATTTTTTCAATATCTCATCAATGCATTTAAATGTTGCATTCAACCAGTCATTGGGATTTTCCTCTGCCCATGTAGGTTTGACATAATTGATGGTATATTCATGTGTTGCACTAGCTACTAGCTGCCCTTCATCTGAATAAAGACATGCCTTAGTAGAAGATGTCCCAATATCTATTCCCATTAAAAATGAACTCGAACCTAGACCCATTAAATCCTACCACCTAAATTATTTAGGTGCGATTACTGCCTTGATGATTTCCGAACCATCAAGCATCTTATCTCCTGCCATCGCTTTAAAGGCATCCTCTAATCGTTCTAACGGTAAGCGATGGGTGATCATTTTTCCAACCGGATATTTTTTCAGTTCCAATATTTGCAAGGCTCTAATAAAATCATCGGGAAGACTAGACCACGATCCTACAACGGTTGCCATCTTCGAGCAGATATCCGTAGAGGGATTAATTTCTATACTCCCAGTATCCGTAAAATGCCCTAATTCACAATACCGGCCACCATATCGCAGATACTTAAATCCTTCTTTAAATGCCACGGGAACCCCAGCACATTCACAAACTAGATCGACCCCTAATCCTTGTTTGGTCTGTTTTTTTACCATTTCAATGCGTTCTTCTGGAGTTGTCTCATTGATATTGATTGTTAAATCCGCCCCGAACTCCTCCGCTAATTTTAACCGGTCTTCTTGGGCCCCGACCATAAAAATCCGACTAACGCCTGCTTCTTTCGCTACCATCAATGTAAGTAGTCCAATTGCCCCATCCCCTTGAACTATTGCAGTGTCACCAACCGTAACTCCAACTCGCTTCATCCCGCTAACTGCAATTGACGTAGGTTCGAGCGAAACTGCCACTTCTGGTGGGATGTCCGTTTTAAGGAACCCTGTGTTTGGAATATTCATGTGTAGATATTCTGAGTATCCTCCTGTAAATCCTGTTTCAATATTTTGATGCCCATAAGCTAGCGCATTCAGACATTTCGCGGGTTCTTGGAGAACTGTGCATGCATAACATTTGCCGCAAGTCACGAGCGGGATAATCACAATCCGATCTCCCTCTTTGACAGGTTTTCCTACATTATCTTTTTCAACGCCTTCTCCAAGGGCAACAATTTTACCAACTATTTCATGACCGAGGGGTGCAGGGAAAGGTACCACGATTCCTTCGTGCCCTTGCCACATATGAATATCAGTACCACATACACCACACATTTCAACCTTCATTAACAACGTTCCTGGTTTCGGCGGATCAGGTAATGACATCTCTCTAATCGAAAATTTTCCACCAGCTTTGTCTAAAACAGTTGTTCTCCCGACTTTTGCCATACAAACACCATAATTCAATGTGAATAGTAATATTTTGTTACTCTTTTTTCTTTTTTTCTATCAACTTACTATTTTAAAAGAATTGAACTTCATTGGTTATTCATGAAGTATAAAAATTGTATAGTAACTGGTGGAGCTGGGTTCATTGGGTCGTATGTGGTGGAACGGTTAGTTAAAGAGAAATGTAATGTGACAGTCATTGATGATCTTTCCGCTGGTGACGAAAAAAGGATTGAACATTTGAAGGATAAGATAGAGTTTATTAAAGCCGACATCCGCGATAAAGATATGCTCCAAAAAACCTGCTCTGGAAAGGATACAATCTTTCATTTTGCAGCAGATCCTGATGTCAAAAGCTCTGTTTTGAATCCCCAGAATAGTTTTGATATCAATGTGCATGGAACTTTTCTTATTCTTGAATATATGCGTCGCTTAGATGTTCCCAATATTGTGTTCGCTTCATCTGGTGGAACGCTATATGGACAGGTTGATATCTTTCCGACGCCTGAAGATATTCAATTTCGTCCAATTAGTGCATATGGCGCGAGCAAAGCTTTTACAGAGGTATATTTATCAGCCTATACCGCTTCATACGGAATGAATGCAGTGACCTTACGATATGCAAATATCTTTGGTCCCCGATCCACTCACGGAGTGATGTTCGATTTCTATCACAAACTGAAGAAGAATCCCAAAAAACTTGAAATTCTTGGAGATGGCAAACAAGTAAAATCATATCTTTATATTGAAGATTGCATTGACGGGTCTTTTTTCGCCGCGAAAAAGGTTGAAAAAGGATTAGACGCCTTTAATATCGGTTCTAACAGCTGGACTACGGTTATTGAAATTGCTGATATCATCGCCGATGAACTTGGTTTAAAGAATGTGAAATATGCCTTCACGGGTGGCGAAGCTGGTTGGACTGGTGATGTATTCAAAATGCTACTTTCCACCGAAAAAATCAAAAAACTCGGCTGGACGCCAAAAGTCAGCACGGAAGAAGGCATTCGCCTTTATATTCGTTGGCTAAAAGAGAATTTTTAATCTCTTTTTTTTCTATTTTTAAAATTTCTAATGTTAATCAATATCTGGAACGAAAATATCGGAAACCTCTGGTTTTGGAAACCCTCGACTTGGGATTATTTGCAATTTTGCAATACTATTGGCAGCTATCTTTAAAGAGATCAATGCATTGTCAATCCCAGCCTTAGGGGGGAGGATTCCTATTAATATCGCACTCTTCCCAGCATCTAATAAGATAATTGTTCCATTCTCATTTTTGATAATTAATTCTTTTAAAGCACCTTGATCAACGACGGAAGAGGTTGATTCCGCTAACGATAAAACTGCAGCACCAATCCCCGCGACCACCGTTTCTCTGGATGGATCGATATTTTTCTTTGTTTGAGTATCCAAGGACATGATAGGTAATCCGTTTTTATCGACCACCACGACTAACTCGACTCTTTTGGAAACCTTCTTCAAAATTATCGATAGCTGTTGTTCCATTGATGTGATCCATCCCTTGAAATACGAAAATATTTAAGTTCTTTTTTAAATACAAAATTCCATAAATTGCTTAAAAACTTTCAGAAACCAAATGGAAGTAGAAATCGATATTGCAAAGTTCACGAACAATTTTAACCACGTTTTTTAGTCTAATTGCGGACGATCAGAGGCTTCAAGCCGCGATTGCGCCTGTAAAAAAGCGGTTACAACGTTTAGACCTGCGAAAGAAAAATGCTCGTATCACTCTATGGAACATATTGCAACAATTAAAGGCCATCGAGAGTCCCATGAGCGATGCGATTGATGGTCTCATGGTAGATCTCGCCGGTAAATGGATAAACACCTTAGGGAAAGCCTTACGTGAAAATAAAATTTCTAAATAGAAATTCTACCTATTTTCATTAGAATGATTTAAATTACGATAACTCAGAAAAGTCTGTAGAGGTTGTTTTATGGCTGTTTATGAGAAGAAACTCCCGCGTACAATGCGATTGATGACCCAAATTTTTGAAATTCTTGAACCCCTCATGAATTCCCGCTTAAATCGTAAATTTATGACCTTCATTATACGCAACTCGAAATTAAATAGAGTAACGCGATTATTAGGGGGAGGATTTATGCTTACAGGAGGCTAACCTATGCTTTTTGGCTATAATGGTAAAATTCTCAGGGTAGATCTAAATGCTGAGACCGTGGCAAATGAAACCATCCCCGAAGAAACTTATAGAAAATATATTGGAGGGCGCGGGCTCGCTGCAAGAATTCTTTATGATGAGTTACCTAAGAATTTAGATCCCCTTGATGGAAAAAATGAAGTAATTTTCATGACTGGTCCATATACGGGGGTGAGTGCTCCTGCTTCTGCTCGCTTCGAGGTGGCAACACTCTCTTCACAAACGGGATTATTTGGTGCTGCAAACGCGGGCGGATTTTTTGGCCCTATGCTGAAAAGAGCTGGGTTTGATGGAGTAGTAATCCGCGGAAAAGCCAAAAGTCCCCTATATCTTTGGGTGTCTGAAGATAAAGGCGAATTACGGGACGCCCAACATCTCTGGGGGGAGGATACATACAAAACTGAAGATTTAATCAGAGAAGAATTACAAAATGAACGGATTAGAGTCGCCTGTATCGGCCCCGCCGGTGAGAATCTCGTAAATTTTGCAGCCATAATGTGTGATCGCGGCCGAGCTGCTGCCCGATCAGGAGCTGGAGCTGTCCTCGGGTCTAAGAACTTTAAAGGCATTGCCTGTTTTGGAAAAAAACAGATTCCCATCGCCCATAAAGCAAAATTTAAAGAAGTCGCCACCCGATACAACAAAAAAGTTCTGAAAGATCCCCTTTTTCAATTCTTAAGACTCTATGGCACCCCTGGGACCCTTGTTATAGAAACCATTTTTGGCGAGCTACCAGTTAAGAACTGGATGAAATCCAATTTTGATGGGGCAGAGAAGATTACTGGACATGGAATGTACAAGACAATCCTTGTTAAGGATCACGCCTGTCTTGGGTGCACTATTTCATGCAAGCGGAGTGTAAGGATTGATAAAGGGAAATACAAATTACCTGAGAATCCTACTTCTGGGCCCGAATTAGAAACTCTCTGCGCTTTAGGCACTTTGTGTATGAACGATAATATCTATGCAATCGCTAAAGCAAATGATTTATGTAATCGCTTCGGGATGGATACCATATCCACCGGGAGCACTATAGCCTTTGCAATGGAGTGTTATGAGAAAGGATTAATCTCTAAAGCTGATTTAGGCGGGATTGACCTCAAATGGGGCGATGCTGATGCGATTATAGCATGTGTTAATCTAATAGCGAAGAAGGAGGGTATAGGTAAGCTTTTAGCCCAAGGAACAACGAAAGCCTCTAAAAACATAAAAGGTTCCGAAAATTTTGTAGTTGCTGTTAAAGGTTTAGAAGTCGCTATGCATGAACCACGCGCTAATCAAATGCTAGGACTGCATTATGCAACCACTCCCTATGGCGGACGGCATTCTTCAGCTGTAGAGAGTATTTTTTCAGGGATCTCATCAGTGCCCGCACCAGATCTTGACTTTGTTGCTAAACCCACCATCCATACCTTAGATCGCCTCTCCCCTCTCGGTAAACCCCGTCCTCTCATTACCATCCAAGATCGAAACATGATGATGGATAGCAGTTGTATGTGTACGTGGTTTATTGCCTACGGCGTTTTAATAAGCCATCGTTATTTATCAGCTCTTCTTACATTAATTACTGGCTGGAAAATGTCCTATCGGGAGATCTTTCTCAAAACTGGCGAACGAATCTCCAATTTAATTCAGGCCTTCAATATCAAACATGGCGCTACGATGGAAGATTATACCCTTCCCCACCGTTTGCTCAAAGAACCCTTAAAAGAAGGTGGATCCCATGGCCATGTTGTTTATCTCAAATCGATGCTGCGTGAATACTTCAAATTGAGAAACTGGGATTTTGAAACAGCTAAGCCAAATAAAGAAAAACTTGTAGAACTCGGGCTGGAAAAAGTTGCGAATGACCTGTGGCCTTAATCCCTATTCTTAAAAACTCTTGACCCCCTTTAAAAATCAACATTTGCGCATCATTTTCCTCAATCCTGAAACAGTCTACCTCCTTTTCCCCTACTTTCCTACACGATTCGATTTTCTTGCGCATTTTTCTTCATTTCCGGGGAGCTTATATATGCGCATTTGATAAAATCGATAACCACTTGGGGTGTTATTATGAATAAAATCGAATTGCTTTCCGATAGTAAAATATTAACATTAGCATTGGTTTTGATGGGTATTGTCGTAGGTCTCTCAGTCTTAAGCACCGGAGCCGCCGATCCCTGGATCCCCTGGCCCTGGCCATGATTCGGACCCCTAGACAACCTAGATCCAGTACAATTCCCCCCAATTCCACCTCTTTTTTTTATTCACTCCATCCTCTTAAAATTGAAAGGAAAAAAAGTTATAAAAAAGTTATAAAAAAGTTATAAAAAAGTTATAAATTCTAATGTACAAGGAATAAACGGTGTATTGAAATGATTAAAACAAAAATAACTGAAATGTTAAACATCAAGTATCCGCTTTTAGGCGGGACGATGATGAGTATCACCACGCCTGAATTTGCGGCTGCCTGTTCAAATGCAGGAGGCCTCGGAATCCTTGCTTCAGCAATTTATAGGAAGCCTGAAGTATTAAGAGAGGCAATCCAGGCACTCAAGGGTTTAACTGACAAACCATTCGCGGTAAATGTCAATCTCTTTCCCATGCTCATGCCCGTGAAACAAATCGACCATATTAAAGTTATGATGGATGAAGGCGTACCCATAATTGAAACGTCCGGGCATTCTGCACCAGAAAAATATATTCCCATCTTCAAAGAAAATAATGTAACTTGGATTCATAAATGCGCGGGTGTGCGGTACGCCAAGAAAGCTGAGAAGCTTGGGGCTAATATAGTTACGGTCGTCGGGTGGGAAAACGGGGGGGCAACAGGGAGATTTGACATTGGAACGTTAGTGCTGACTCCTGCAACGGTTGATGCCTTGAAGGTCCCCGTTATCGCAGGTGGTGGCATTTCCGATGGCAGAGGATTGGTTGCCGCTTTATCTTTAGGTGCAGAGGCGGTAATAATGGGCACACGCCTTTTAACCACGCAAGAATGTCCAGTCCATGATAATTTAAAGCAAGCGCTCCTCAACGCGACGATTTATGACACAACAATTGTTATGAGATCGGTTAAAGCGACCCATAGAGTCTGGAACAATAAAGCGGCCGAGAAGGTACTTGAATTAGAAGCATCCAAAAGCGATCAATCCGAGATCTTCAACGCTGCAGCCGGAACGAAAGCGAAACAAATGTACGATGAGGGTATTCTTGATGCGGGCGTCATCTCCGTTGGTCAGGGCGTAGGTCTAATAAATGACATTCCAACGGTCAAGGAGCTTTTCGATCGCATCATGAAAGAGGCTGAAGATATCATCCAAAAATTAGCTCATTCCTAATATTTTTAATAAAATCCGTAACTTTTAGCTATAAAATTAAAAGACTATCAAGGTTGTATTTTTTAAAACAATTAGAACTGAACATAATCTCTTATTAAAAATTTTAAAGAAGTGAGGCAATGTCAGATAAGGAAGCAGACCTGGCTGGACCAGGTATTGGCGATTATGCCGAGTTAGAGAAAACTCTACCCCAGGATTATAGCTCTCTATTGACTCCAAAAGAGACTCAGGTGGCTATTACTGCAGTAAAAAATTATATTGAGGAAGGGTTATGTAAGGAGCTCAATCTGATACGGGTCGAATGCCCGCTGATCGTGGATGCTGAAAGCGGCATAAATGACTTCTTGGATCGCGATGGCTCCCGAACCCCCATTCAGTTCCACATTTCAAACGATTATGATAAGAATCCCATTGATGCCCAAGTTGTCCAAGCAGCAACAAAATGGAAAAGAATGGCATTAAAGCAATTTGGGATGGAAGTAGGTGAAGGCTTATACACCGATATGCGTGCCGTGCGCAAGGATTACTTTTTAGATCACGACCACTCTTGTTATGTCTCCCAATGGGATTGGGAATTAGCCATTACAGCGGAACAGCGAAACCTGGATTTTCTGAGAGAAGTCGTTGAGAAGCTTTGGAAGGTCATTAAGGGCGCGGAAACCCATGTTCAAAAGCTTTTCCCTCAATTAAAGACCGATAAATATCCAAATTTACCTGAAAAACTCACTTTCATACACGCTGAGGAAATACTTGATAAATACCCTGATCTGCCCCGTAAGCAGCGCGAAACTGCGATAGTACAGGAATATCCTGCGATATTCATCATTGGAATAGGGTATCCGCTCGAAGATGGGTATCCCCACGAAATGAGAGCCGCAGATTACGATGATTGGGTCACAGAAATCAAACATGAGGATGGTAGAATAACGTATGGAATCAACGGTGATATTCTCGTTTGGAACCCCGTCACAAAGCGGCGGCACGAGCTGTCTTCAATGGGGATTCGCGTGAACGCCGAAACTCTAAAAATACAGCTGGAAATGTCCGGTCAACTTGATTTCCTTAAATATCCCTACCATCAAGGAATTATTAACAATGAAATCCCCCTGAGCATTGGCGGTGGCATCGGAGAATCCCGTACCTTCATGCTATTACTGAAAAAAGCACACATTGGCGAAGTAGAAGCTAGCGTGTGGCCAAAAATCTTCAAAGATATGTGCAGAAAGCGGAATATCTTTGTCATAGAATGAATGTTTCTTTATAAATATAAACACTTATCATTCCAAAGATCTCTCTATCCAATTTCATATTTACTCATATTTTTTTCAGTTATTCATAATTGTGATATTAAATATAAACATCGGAAAAAAATGACTTTTTCCGAAAAATAAATAAATATCCGAGACTAAATTATTAATTAATGACTTCAAATCAGGAAACAAAGATTGGTAAAAAAGGAGAAATACTCCCTAAAAAAGGAATACGTGATGCTGCAGGTCTTAAACCGGGTGATAAAGTACTTATTCAAGCACATGAAGGAGAGATTATAGTGAAGAAAATTTATTCTATTGATGAAGTCTTTGAAATGCCTGTTATAGCCACGGGTACCCCTGAAGGCATAGAAAAAGAATTGGAAGAAGAGGGAAAACTACAAGAGCAAAGGGATTAAATGTCAGAGAAGAATTTGATTCTTGATACTACATATATTCTTCCCCTTTTTGGTATAGATATTATAATCACCCCCAATTTTAAAAATGAACTTAAAATTCTATGGAAAGATGGTATTCCAGGTTTTAAAATATTTCTGCCATCAGTATGCTTAATAGAAACGATGTTTAAACTTAATCGAGAGTATCGAAATAAAAAAGATGTTACAATATTAAAGCGGTATCCCCAAATCCTTCCAACAATCATAACTTCAAAAGTAGTGGAAATCGAACACCCGCAACTTAACCCTACCGCGAGTAAAATTGCAATTGTCATTAGACATGAAAATCTTACCGACTTAATGGATTGTTGGATTGCTGCATCTGCAGTGGCTTTGAAAGGAATTTTATTGACAGAAGACAAGGATTTGAAAGAAATTTTGAAAAAGATACCTGAAACAAAAACTATTATTACTTGGTCATGGAAAGATTTGCAAAAGAATATCAAGTAAAAAAAGGGGATAATTTAGGTTTTCAAGCGCGGTGGTGGAACAAAGACTCGTCGTTGCCCTCCTTTCAGAGAGATGGCATTTTCGGGACAGAAATGCGCACAAACACCGCATCCAATGCACTGTTCCTCGTTAACTTCGGCTTTATC
>JABXJU010000328.1 GCA_013375405.1 Candidatus Helarchaeota archaeon | reverse complement strand
TTAACCGTGTTGATTTCCTGTCACTTCATTTTCTCGATTTTGAAAATTTATATAAACGATCAATGCAGTTTAAGAGAGCGCCTCCCGAAAATTTAATATCTAGACTGATCTTAAGGACTTCAAAATGGCTAACTGGGATGTTTAAACAATTACGAAAAAATTCAGTTATGTTCATCTTAGGAACCCATGGTCGAACTAAAATAGAGATGAGTTACACAGGTAAATTTGCTGAGTGGCGCAAAGCAAGCCTTCCTATTGGAGTTTTAATGGCCAAATAGAATATTTTAATTAAAAATACATACTTTCCAAATGTACTAAACTTACTTCAATCTTCTAATGGTCATTTTTTACGCCTTTTCGGCGTGTATCCCTTTTTTCTCATAAGACTGTTCATTACTTCGACTTGCCAATTCCAGTCACATTCAATTGCCTGTTCAGGGCACCACATCTCACATATATAACAGCGGTCACAATCTTTTATCCATCGAGGATAAGGATCCAGAATGATAGCATCTACAGGGCAAGTTTCGGCACACTTTCCGCATTGAATGCATTTATCCTCATTTAATTTGATTTTAGGGAACTGTTCGTTCAATCCCTCGAATGAGGTCATTTTTGCAAAATCTGATTCTTTCGTCCAAAAATCTGTCTTTTCAGGTGTATTGGAATTGAGAGCTTTCTTAATTAATTGAATTCCGAATTCACGGGCTTTTTCTAATTCTTCTTCTGTAGGATGTCCTATGCTCGAGGGAAGTGTAAAATCAAAATCCCGATAAAGCTGGTGTTTATCAAGTCCTATAAACTGATCATTGCTGTCTATTATTTTAAGTCCTTTTTTATCTGTGATGACATTCATCTTATGCAGCGTGGCGCCAGGATTGCCTCCACTTGTGCAAAATAAAAAACCATTCTTACCTTGGAGTGATGGTAATGCCTCAAGTATATCTAATATGTGGAATGGCGGTTTAAAATAATAAACTGGAATCCCAAAGCCTATCAGGTTATATTTCGAGAAATTGAAATTTTTGATTAATTTTATATCATCTTTTAATTTTTTGAACCGAATCAATTCGCATGTATGTTCTCCGTTGCTTAGTCCTTCTTTAATTTTCTCTGCGAATTTTTTTGTATTTCCTGATTGAGAAAAATAAAATATTACGCTGCGTAATGCCATTAATTTTTACACTTTTTTGTTTATGCATAAAAAATTATTCCATTTAGAATTAGAAATAAAAAATATTATTTAGAAATAGCTACGATATGGAAAAATTTCTAAATTTAACGAAATAATAAGGAAAAAAATAAAAAAATAGAAATTAATAAGACATTTCTTTTGAAAATCCAATAGCCATTATGGAAAATCCAGCGATATCCAAAAGTTGAGGAATCCAATGCAGATCAGTGAAGACATAACCTATCGGGGTACCTACTAAAGTTACATAAACTCTGAGGATAATTGCAACAAAAAAGATAGTAAATCCAATACCAACGAACAGTGGATTGATGACAGATAGACGTTTCTGGAAATAACAGAAATACCACGTAATTGTAATCAATAACATCACTGGAATTGACATCATAAAAATAATTGTATGCAAAGTATCTGCACTGCCCGTCATACCCATGAAAATACTGATTATTAAAATCCAAAGTGCAAACCAAATGACGATAAAAGAAGATCTTAACTTTTTTTTCTCTGGTAACCATATTATCAAAAAGATTAGTAGATTTATACAAACAACAGCCAAAAAGCCAAAAAGGCTAATGAGTGATGTTATTTTCGTTATTGGCATGATTCCACTTAATCCTAAAATGCTGTCTATTCGATCATATATGAAGAATAGAAAGGATACCGATATAACAAATGGTAAATCAGAGTAATATCTAGGAGAGGCTTGAAGCCATTTCCGAATTAAAACTGCGCAGATCAGGCAAAGAATTCCAGTTTGAATTAGATATTCTGATATAGTCGCCCAATATATTAAAGTTGTAATCTTTATTTGCCTCCTTTTTAAGTTTGTGTTTTAAACCTCTCTATTTCTAATCTTTTTATAAAAATAAGATTAATTTGAGAAGTTTTGAAAATTAATTTGAAAAATTACTTAAAAAGACCACAGTTTTAGAAATTAATCTATTAGAAAAGTTACTTTCAAGTTAATTCTAATTAAAATAATATTAACGATAAAAATAGAGAAAAACTGAATATTATTAGGTCTGGATAACTAAACAATCTACTCAAACTTTTTTCCAGCTGAAATTAATGTTAATTTGGTCTCTTTAACTTCTGGCATAGCTTGTAAATCAATATTTAATTTTTTAATTTCTTGCGCATTACCACGAACTGGTAATACCATCATACAATTCTGTTGATCTAAATGAATATGTAGTGATGCATTGATTATTTCACGATGATGATGTTGTAATTCATTCAAATCATCCATAATTCCATATTTTTGTTCGTGATCCAAGATTAAAGTGATGGATCCTACGACAATACCTTCTTTTGGAGTTAATAACCATTTATTACGAGTTATAAAATCGCGCATTGCCTTTCTAATGGCATCTGAACGCGTCATTCCAAGCAAATCAATGACTGAATCAAATTCTTCTAAGAGTTGTTTGGGTAATGATACGCTAAATCTTTGAAATTTTTCACTCATATTAAAACCCCAGTTCAATTATTTGTGTTTTCGAAATAAAGAAACTCTATTTGCAATTTTACTTGCAACAACACCTGCTCCGAATCCATTATCTATATTCACCGTTACTAATGGCGAACATGAATTGAGCATAGTAGAAAGTGCACTTAAACCTTTTGCCCCCAATCCATAACCCACAGACCGTGGAACACCTATTACGGGAACATCTACCAAGGATGCCACAATACCTGCTAGGGTTCCTTCCATTCCCGCAACAACTATAATACAATCAATATTTGCTTTTTGCATTTCACTCAATGGCGGAAAAACTCTATGGAGACCTGCGACCCCTACATCATACGCCTTGATAACAGTACATCCCATTGCTTCTGCTATAATTCGCGCTTCTTCAGCGACGGATATATCACTAGTCCCTGCTGTAATAATTCCGATTAACCCACCTGTTTTTTCAAAAATGTAATTTTTCTTTTTAATTATTATTATCCGTGCACGTTCAATATATTCAAACTCAAATCTATCATCAATCCGCTCTTCAATTAGAGGAACTTTTTCTTTACTAACTCTAGTTACAATCGAAAAGTTATTTTTATCTGCCATATTCATTGAAATAATTGCTATATCATTTGGGTTCTTACCTTCTGCGAAAACCATCTCTGGAATTCCAGTTCTTATATCTCGCTGGAAATCAATACAGACAAATTCATCAATAATTTCAACACGATTTGCCTTTAACTCATTTTCTGCATCTTGAAGTGATATTTCTCCATTAAGAAGTCGCTTTAGTATTTCTCGTGTTTTCTCCATTAATTTTTCAATCCTCTAACTTTTTTAAATA
>JABXJU010000065.1 GCA_013375405.1 Candidatus Helarchaeota archaeon | reverse complement strand
TAAAAAAAGAATGGAGTTCATTAGAAAACTAGGAATTAATAATCCATTAAAATAAGGATTGAAACAATTCAGCATTATAATGACCATAAAAACATAATTCTGCTAGGAATTAATAATCCATTAAAATAAGGATTGAAACTTGCATTCCATTCTGCTTTGGTAAAGTTTTTTTGGCTAGGAATTAATAATCCATTAAAATAAGGATTGAAACCCCTATCTGGCAATGAATTTTTGATGAACTTTACGAGTCTAGGAATTAATAATCCATTAAAATAAGGATTGAAACACGGTTACATTCGTTAAAAACCGTTTGGGAACGAATCTAGGAATTAATAATCCATTAAAATAAGGATTGAAACACTTCTTGTGTTCCTGTACAACAGGCAGATTCTTCACTAGGAATTAATAATCCATTAAAATAAGGATTGAAACTCAGGAAAAATTTGAACAGTATAACAATTGAAACAACTAGGAATTAATAATCCATTAAAATAAGGATTGAAACAATAATCCTCTAATGTTTGTTTTTTGGGAAAAACTCCTCTAGGAATTAATAATCCATTAAAATAAGGATTGAAACATGCATGGTTTGTTGTAATTATTCCAATATTAGCATCTAGGAATTAATAATTCATTAAAATAAGGATTGAAACAGAAATGATTGTTGTGAATGCGGATTAATATTAAATACTAGGAATTAATAATCCATTAAAATAAGGATTGAAACGGAAATTCTGAGTCGGCAGCGCGATAAACATGATCACTAGGAATTAATAATCCATTAAAATAAGGATTGAAACTCAAAGAGGTTTACGCGAATCGGAGCGAAGATATAACTAGGAATTAATAATCCATTAAAATAAGGATTGAAACATTAGAAAATGGTTAGATTCAACTCGAATTACAGTACTAGGAATTAATAATCCATTAAAATAAGGATTGAAACGGCTCAGGATGTAAATTTTCCGTCAAATTGACACAACTAGGAATTAATAATCCATTAAAATAAGGATTGAAACCTTAAGGCATTACCCAAATATTCGATCGGATCAAAATCTAGGAATTAATAATCCATTAAAATAAGGATTGAAACCTAACATCCCAAGAGGCATTTGATGAGTGGTATAATTGGTTCTAGGAATTAATAATCCATTAAAATAAGGATTGAAACACAATAGGTATATTCCCATAATAAGTTTCATTATAAACCTAGGAATTAATAATCCATTAAAATAAGGATTGAAACGGTCCACCCTTGGTGGCGGAGCGCCCAGACATAGTCTAGAAATTCTAGAAATTAATAATCCATTAAAATAAGGATTGAAATAAGATAAAGAAAGATTAATTGAGCTATCTGAAAGTCCTAGAAATTAATAATCCATTAAAATAAGGATTGAAACTGTAGATCTATTTTTTTCAAACCAACCATATAGTTTTTTCCACTTCTTTTTTCATTCCTTTCGTTTAGATTCATCATTTTCCACGAATTTTTCAGATTTTGAAAAAATGTTTTGAATTGTTCGGTCAACTTCGGAACAACTATAATTCTATGTTCGTATCTGTAATTTTTTTGAAATTTTTAACCACGAACTTTCGCAAAAGTTTGAGGATATAATTGAGATTTTGTCTACTAATTCCCAAATGTTCGGAAATTTCCGTTAATGAAATTTCAAAATTTTCATGTTCTAATGTAAAAATTCAATACGTGCTATAGCTTTTGCATTGTGTAGAATTTTACCTAAACAGTGACCGGTATTTTCGACGACAAAAAAAATTTTTGAGAATTATCATTGAACAGCTTACCGATTTTACAAAAAGCACTGAAAAAATTGCTAAGGCAGTTTCACAAAAAGAAGGAGTGGAAATAAGTAAAAAATCAGTCGAAAGATGCCCAGAAGTAAACCAATTAGGTGAAATTAAAAGGAAACTTATGAAATCTGGGCTAATATCTGAATTAAATTCAATAAATAAGGGAGAAGAGGAAAATAATCCTGAAGGAGAATGGGAAATTGTGGATTTAGATTATTTCGATAAATATATTAAGAAATATTATATAATTTATTCAACTATTTGGTTTAATAAAGACTTACCGTACTAGGCTTTATCGAAAAATCAATTTCTTTTTCAATGAAATTTTTTAATTCAATAACTTGTAATTGGTATTGACGTAATTCTTTATTTTGAGGTATTACTAAATAAGAACGACATTTTGGATTAGTGCATTGATAGGCTTTCTCAATCTTATCTAGATAGGCTTTTTTTGCATGGCATTTAATGCAATAAGCAGAAGGAGTTTCTTGCTTTGGTGTTGGAGGACGCGCAGGACTTAGCTTTTCGTGTTTAAAAGTGAAATCAGAAAAGTGGTGTTTTAAACCTTCGTTAATGAAATGGCGAATGAGTTTAGAGCGAGAATCACCCGAATGTTTAGTAATTTTGTCTAAAGTATCTTTTGTTTTTTGAGAAATCCAAGAACCTACTTCAATTCCATCTTTAAATTGCTTTTTGTAACGAGGCATTTATTTATTCCCTATTTGTATTCAAGTCAACCTGAAAGAATTTATAAAGAAGCTTTCTAACTAAGGCGGAAGGAGTTAGGTTTACATTTTCGCAATATTCTAATATTTGTATATAGAGGCGATCAGGAATTTTGGAGCTAATAGTGCAAGAATTGGATTTAATTAATTTAGGACGAACAATTTTAATCATCTTTACTTTAAGAATTTTTAAGGGGTTTTTAAAGATTTTTGATAAAGGCATATATAATTTAAAAAGGTTTCAGGTCAACTGGAATATATTAGTAGGTCTACCAAGTGGTTTTGTCGGGGATATTTTCAATTTTAGTGAGATTAGGAAATAGAAGAAGAATATTCGAATACTTAGAAATAAATAGTCTAGCTTTTAAAAATGAAGTTCGGAAATGGAAAAAAAAGCATAAATAGATTTTTGTCTTTTCGGAAATCTTTACTTCGATTGAAATTTTGAGGTTTTAAGGCATTTGCTTGATTCGACACAAAGCTATCTGCGTCATACTCGGCGAGGGTAACCTATAGCCTTCAGAGTGTTAGGTGCGATTACGTGAGAGTTCGCTTCTATCTTCTCTAATCTCTGCGGAATAGTGTTTTTTGGGATTCAGAATGTTCGCAATCGAACAAAACAAATAACATTAGTGGAAATTTTCAATAGTCTGTTTGATTATTTTTATAGTCTATGTTGCATCTAAGAGTTGGAAGGGTAGACATATTCAGTTTTGGGGAAAAAGTTTTGGTTAGACTATATTTTTAGAATCTGGATCTCTTCAACCTCTATGTGAATAATGAATACCATCCTATGTATCGATCTACACTACCTACGGTGGAGGCGACCTATATATTTAAAAAATCTTGAGGGTGAGATGATGGAAGTAAAAGCATTTTTTGAAGAACAACACACGTTTTTAATAGGATTCCTCGTCACTGCTCTTGCAGCAGGATTGCTCCAACTCTTCGGTGCTATTTGGACCTACGCATGGATCTTGATGGTCGCAGCCGGATTTCTCGGAGGATTTCTCGTTAAAAAGGCGGGTAAAGGATTTTTAGCAGGATTTTTAGGAGTATTGGTAGCATGGTTAGTTTATTTCCTCATTTTTAGCTTTATAGGACCTATCTGGGAATTCGCAAACGTCCTTGCTGGGCTCTTTGGCTTGACAGGCATGGGATTCGTAGTCATTATTCTCTCGTTAGTACTCATTGGCGGTCTCATCGGTGGTCTAGGTGCCTTAAATGGCCACTTCGTTGCATCTATACTCTTTGAAAAAGAATAATCTCCCCTTTTTTTTAATCTCTATCATTAAAAAGCAATCATTTTTGTTAAAAGATATATAAATTTCTAATTTATATATAAAATTCTAAGTTACTTTTAAATTTCCACACATACATAAGTTGAGCGGGATAACACATAGGTTCTTTCGCTTGTGAGATTAAACACAACGTGAAAGGAGGTGAGAAGATAAATGTATCTTATCTTGACTTCGACATACCCCTTTACAAAGCAAGCTGAGACTGAAAAAGCATTTTTTAAAGCCATGGAGAAAAATCCAACTCCAGCTTACATAAAGCCGGCTACTCCTTTGGCTGTAAGGGCAGGTAGAGCAGGTATAGAGACTTTAGCGGTTTATGAAATTGATAAAGGAAAAATTGAAGAAGCAACAAATTTTATAGCTAAAGCCTTGCAAGAGTATTGGGGTATAGAAGGATATACGTATGAATTAACAACATGGATGACAGGACCCGAAGCTTTTGCGACGATTGGGAAAAAGATGCCCGAATAGTTATATCTTCAGCGATATTTGAAAAATACTATCTTATCTATTTTTTTATTCTATTCATTTCATTTTTTTCTGAATTTAGGAGCTTTGTGCCTTTCGTTCATAATAATTATTGAAGAGGAAGTTGATTAGATCGCGGTAGCTGGGCGGACAGCCCTTGATAAGGGGGAGCTGATGTGCTTCAGCCGTTGCTTCTGCACATTGACCGAAACAAATAACTGTGGGGCTTGGGTTGTTGGGTAGGGGGTGGGTGCCAAGCAAGAGATCGATCCGTCCCTTTGTTTCCAATTCTTGCCGCAGTTCTGGTGTAAAGAAAATTTTCTGGGAGGCGCGCGATAGATTCATTTGACAAGAAGTACAAGATTTATCATCACCATACGCATAGATATTCCTAATTTCTAAATAGGACTTTGGGGGCTCAAAGTTTGATTGCACTTCTTCGATAGGGAGCCCATGAATATCAATATCATACCGTTCCGGGATATGTGGGATTTTGGCAGGATCAAATCCCATAATTCGGGCACTGACATTATCAACCTCAATTGTATCAGTCCCCGCAATCAGTAAGTCCATCCGTTTTGGTTTTGAGCCTGCTATCGCAGGACCGGTCGCCTCACAACAATAGATTGCGTCCATGACCACCAAATCTGGAACAGCAATAGTCGCGAGTTCGCGAATCATGCCGTGAAGGTCAGTTTTATGGAAATTTTTTTTATCCTTAAAAAGTAATAATCCCTTTTGATTTTTCATCCCCAAGGTAACGGTACAAATTATATGGGTTTTCATAGATGGAACATTGACATATTCATGGGTGTCAATATATTTGGGAAGAAGTAGTTCTCCATATTTCCAAATTTTTTTCACGCGTTCGGTAGTTTGCAGGTTCACGATTTCAATGCCGTATTTTTTCTCAAGTTTAGCGTATCCTGATTCTTTCACGAGTTTTTTAAACTTTTCATCGCTGTTGAAAAACCCAGTTCCTTCCCCGATGATAACTTCTTTCCCAAGTTCTTGAAAATATTTTAATAACGCTTCGACAATTTTAGGGTGGGTCGTAACACCTAATCTTGGATTGGCGGCATCAACAATGTTCGGTTTCAAGAAAATATTATCTTTTTGGGGCTTATAATTGATAAGGTCTAAAGCTTCTCGCAGTTTTTCATCCACTTCGGTAATATTCGACCGGACAATGCTTACCACCATAAAATCATCCCACACAAAATACATTAAAAGGATATATATTTTTAATTTAGAAAAGAAGTAGATAAAATTTTGGATGAGAAAAATGGAAAAACCACTTACCGCAATTGTTCTGGGAGCTGGGAATCGGGGAAGAGATGCATATGGGGCGTATGCCGCGAAATATAAAGAAAAAATTCAAATTATTGGGGTGGCAGAACCGGTTGAAGATAGACGTAAGCGGTTCAATGAGATTCATGAGATTCCAGAAGATCGAAGTTTCGATACTTGGGAAAAAATACTGGCTCAACCCAAATTTGCCGATGCTGCCATAATAACAACTCGAGATGATATGCATACAAAACCCGCTATTCTTGCTATGGAAAAGGGATATGAGATCCTCTTAGAAAAACCAATGTCCAATAAATTAGATGAATGCGTGCAGCTGGTTAAAAAATCCGAAGAATTAGGCAAACACCTTCAAATCTGCCATGTCCTACGGTATACGAAATTCTATTCGACGGTTTATGATGTAATCCATAGTGGGAAAATTGGGGAACTCGTCAATATCGAGTGCAAGGAAAATGTAACTTATTGGCATTTCACACATAGTTACGTACGGGGATTCTGGCGCAATTCCAAAGAAAGCTCACCGTTAATTCTCGCTAAATGCTGTCACGACCTCGATTTATTATATTGGATGGTTGGTAAACTTCCTAAAAAGATCAGTTCTTTTGGATCACTTACACATTATAAAGCAGATCAAGCCCCTCCTGATGCCCCGAAACGCTGTCTTGATGGCTGCCCCCATTCGGAAACTTGTTTTCATTATGCACCTTTTCTTTACATCGACATTGTGCCGCTCTTAAGAGTAGGCTGTGAATCGGATAGGCGACTCATCAAATTCTTTTCGAAACTTGCCATGAATCATAAAACGACCATAAAAGCGTTAAGTAAAATAATTCCATTATTAAAACGAGTAGTAGATTTTCGCGATTGGCCAGTTTCGGTCATTACAGATGATTTGAGTTACGAGGGAAAGATAAAAGCACTTAAAGAAGGTCCATGGGGGCGATGCGTCTATCATTGTGATAATAACCAACCGGATCACATGATTGTCGGGATCGAATTTGAAAATGGAGTGACTGCCAATTTGACAGTCCACGGCCATAGCGCTGTTGAAGGGCGGAGCATTCGAGTAGATGGGACGAAAGGAACTCTCATTGGCGATTTTCTAGGTTCAGGGGAAAGATTATGGTTCTATGATAAATTATCAGGTAGAAGAGAGTTGGTTCATAAAGCTAAAATGTTTCAGGAGGGGACATCGGCACACGGAGGCGGCGATTGGCGGTTGATGGATGCATTAGTAGATTTATTACAGCAGAACATTTCAAAACCCTTAACTAGCGCGCGTGCCTCGCTGGAAAGCCATATCATGGCATTCGCTGCTGAAAAAGCAAGAGTTGAAGGGGAGATTATTGATATGGCAAAATATCGTCGAGAGGTAATGAATCTATAATAAAATTTTATTTTCATAAAGAAAATAAGATTATGGAATTTAAGTTAGTGTTTTTCGCTGGAAGAGGATAATGCCGAGGATAAGCGTGGCTGCTAGAAAGGCGACGATAATTAGAAAGGCCCCCCAGAGGGGGATATTTGTATAACCCAAGCCCGTTTGATAAGGGTCGTTATACATTAAGTTGGTAGTCCAAAAATTTTCTCCAAGGATGACAACTTGTTTATAGATTTGGAAGGCATAAAAAGGGGGAAATATGTAGACAATATTAGACTCAAAAGGTACCATAGCTCCACTCATAAAAGTAGTAGGAAGGGCATACATCATAGCGATACCGACTGCAGCATCTTCAGTCTTTGCATACGCTGAAATAATAATACCAAGCCCTAAGGTGGATAAACCAAAGATAAACATAATTAGAAATCCTATAAAGAGCAATCCTACATTGTAATCATACCATCTTAGTCCCATAACGGCGTATCCTAGGATGAACATTATTAGCAATTGAATTATTAAAATTACAGCTTCAGAAATTAAGGTACCAAGGAAAATTTTATCCCTTCCTATTGGGGTAGTATCTAATCTTAATAAAGTTCCTTGATGTTTTTCGTAAGAAAACGCCGATGCTGCGTTTATCGTGCCGAATGATGCAGCGTATATCAACATGCCTGCTATAGCAAAATCAAAAACAGTCCAACCCGGCATCCCAGCTATAGATTGGGAGCCAAACATAAAATAGAACAAAACAGTAAAAATTATGGGAAACCCTAACGTGTAAAGGTATGTATGCCAATTTCGGAGCTTAATTTTTAGATTTTTTATAGCTATTGCTACGATTTGTTCAAATCCGATCAATCACGTAACCTCCGCCCAGTTAATTTTAAAAAGACATCCTCCAAGCTATTTTGTCGCAATCTCATCATTTCCAGCTCGGTCACATCAGAAATGATATCTTGATTTAAAATTTTGGTGAAATTTATTATGCCTCCATCAAAATAGACAGATATTTCTTTATCTGGGCCGATGATGATATCTTTCACAAATTCTAAATCCTTTAGTTTTTCTTTTAATTCTGTGATGTTAGTTTCATCCTTAAATTTTACTTCCATGATGTTTTGCTCGCTGTATTTTTCCTTGAGATCCTCAGGAGTACCCTCTGCAATAATTTCCCCTCTATCAATAATGATAACCCGATCGCTAAGAAGTTCAGCTTCTTCCATATAATGGGTCGTCAAAACAATTGTCTTTCCCTGTTTTCTCACTTCTTCGATGTAGTCCCATACCACATGGCGGGCTTGCGGATCTAATCCAGCTGTTGGTTCATCCAAGAAGAAAATTTCTGGATCCATTATTATATTAATCGCTAAATTTAACCGTCTTTTCATTCCACCAGAAAAGTTTTTAGTCTTATCAGTCCGATCGGCAAGACCAAGTTGTTCTAGAATTTCTTCTGCATCAGCTTTTAATTTCTTTTTATCTATTCCATGCATCAGCCCAAAGAATATTAGATTCTCGCGAGCATTTAATTCGTCATAAAATACTAGCTCTTGAGGTGTAATACCGATGATTTGCCGCACTTTTTCTTTATCTTTTCGAATATCATGACCATTGATAAATGCAGTGCCCTCATCTGGCTTGAGAATGGTGGTCAACATGTTAATAATTGTACTCTTACCAGCTCCATTCGGTCCTAACAAACTCAACAATTCGCCTCTTTTTACCTGAAAACTTAGATGGTCAACTACTGTATTACCATCATAAACTTTGGTCAAATTCTTTGTTTCAATAGCCATACTCATTTTTTTCCCCAAAAAATCTATCAATTCCTTCTAGTAAATGATAGAATATTAATTCGCCAGTATAGAATTATTTAGTAAAATTTTCTTTACTAATAGGTTTCAGGGATTAGAGCATAGTTCGCGCTGTGAAATAAATTAATACTTCTTACGTAGCCTCCAAATAGTGAGGTAATTTACGCCTGAGATTCCTGAAATGATTACTTGGATAAGCGGACTAATCCAATTACCTAAATTTGAGAAGACTATTAAAGGGATTAAAGCAGATGCGCTAACCCAGCAAACCACCGTGATAACATATGCATATAAAAAATGTCTCCTATATTTTGAGATCGTAATGGATTGATCCGTCTTAGTTAATAAGAGGAATGCAGCTTCTCCAATTTCGGATAGTTTATACTTATTCTCTTTTTGTGTTAATAAAGGTTGTAAACTTTTCAAGTGGTATGATAGAGTAGGACTATCTATCGATTCTAGGTGATTTTTTATTTCCGAAAAAGTTAATTTTTCCTCATTTCCAATAAATTTAATGATTTTTCTTCGAATTTGGTGGCTAAGTGTTTTAAATATTTCCTCCTCATCAATACTTTGTTCAATTTTACTTAGGGGGTTAGTTCCTACCATAGAAATCACATGAAAAAGTTTTAATTTCTTATTAGTAATAATTAAGAGATTGTCCAATTTTAAGTTCTAGAGCCTGTAAGAGAATATAGGATAGACAATTATTACATTTCCTTTAAATACTGAGAATTTTAAATCCTACATAGAGCGGATTAGAAATGAATAATTTAGAAGACCAAATTCGGAAAGTCGTTATTGTGGGGTTAGATCAAGCCGGGAAAACCTCGATTCTCAACATATTAAATCAAGAATATAACTTGATGGATAATATCAAGCCGACAATAGGAGTTAATCGAAAGATTTTAGAGGTGTTAGGGTTTCAGATAGTAAGTTTTGATCTTGGAGGGCAGGAGAGATTTCGGGAAGGGTATTTAAGTGATCCTAAGATTTTTCAAGGTACGGACACTCTAATTTGTGTGATAGATGCATTAAATGCTACAAGATACCAAGAAGCACTTCAATATTATCAGGAAATAATTAAAACATTTGAATTGCTTAATTTGAAACCAAAAATCATGATATGTATTCATAAAATAGATCCTAACCTCAGGTCAGACCCCGAAACGCTTGATTATATCGAAGAAGTGAAAGATCTTTTTGTTCCAGCGTCAGAGGGATACGAAGTAACCATGTTCGTAACGTCAATTTATGATCGGAGCTCAATTGTTAGAGCTTTTTCAAAAAATTTACAGGACCTCATTACCACTATCAAACCGCTCAAACCGACACTCCAATCACTTGTTCAACTGCTCAAATTAGATGGAGCAGTTCTGTTTGATGAAAACCTCATGATCATCGCAGATCATTTTCGAGATAAAGTGACCGAAGATATGTGTTATAAAACTGTTTATAATAGCGTATATTATATAACCCAGCAGAATCCGAACCTAGCTGCAAATTTAACTGTTAATTTTGAAATTATTTTGGGTGCTCAAAACGTTTCAAAACAATTTAGTTTTATACAGCTTCCATTCAAAGGCTGGAACCTCTATTTATTGACAATGGGCAAAGATAAATTCTATCCGAAAACGCTGCTTGCGAAATTTAACTCCATTGCAACGCTGCATGAAAAAGAATAAATTGAAATTCTGTTGTTTGCTCTTATTAATGAAACGAGTTTAAGATTTTAGTAAGGGAGGACATGACCTTATCGGGGTGAGGAAGGTTGTGTAATGTAGCGGAGCGATGGGACGGGGCGAGCTTGATCCGAATGGACCCGGTTTCTTGATATCGCTTATCCCAAAACGATTTATATAAGTTTACAGATCGGATGAAGGACAAATCAATGATGCGGAGCTTGCACACTTGTGGACGATTCTTTTTAACATAACCTATGCGAGTCATCTTCAAATAGAGCTTTTTATTCGTGAGCATGTATTCAGAGGAGGAGAGAAACGCATCATTCGATTTATTAATTCTCCGAAGGGAGAAGATGAAATAACCAATGGGTAGGGTGAAAAGCGTAAAGGAAAACACAAAGAAGATTAATACTTCTGATCCAGAACCTTGAATAAGGAGAGGTACGCAAATCCAAATTAATATGATATCGAGAATACTGAAAAAAGAAATGAAGACAAAGCGATACATTCGCGCCGTATTCGCGAAAATTCGCGCTACAATATGTTTAGCCGGCGCAAAGGATTGAACGATTTCCTCGTCACTTCCAATAACTTGAGAAATCGGAAGATGGGCACAAATAAATTTATCAAAACATTTAGGATCCATTGCACAACCATTAACTCATAAAGACTTTAAATTTTCTATTTTTATAAAAAAAGTAGTGATTAAAAAAAAGGTTTAGATTTTAGTAGCTCTGATTTCATCAATTTTGGTTAAAAGCTGGGTAAATATTGCCTGATCACCGACGAATTCGGCTAGTTCAACTCCTTTATCGAGTTTAGCCAAGAGTTTTGTCCAGTTTTCTTGTTTTTCGAGATTCTCGATTTCCTTCATCAGATTATTTAGCTGAAATTCGGCTTCAGTTACTGAAATTGGTCCTATTACTGCATCCAAAATGGGAACTCGCTCTGCAGAGGGAAGCCCTTGCAAATCAATTGCTAATTCCTGTCGTTGCGCCTCTGTAAGTGGTAGTTGTGTTAATTTATCGGATACTTCAAACATACCCTCCGAATCTTCAGCGAGAGTATAGGTGGGGGCTTGGGGTTCACTTGAAACGGGGGTGACCCTTTTGGAGGACATGGGTTGCTTTGGTTTAGCTAATTTCGATTTTGTTTTCCATTCAGAGGCGGGGCGTCGGCGATATTTGACGACATACGTGGTAACCGCTGCGGCGGCAATAGCTCCAACCGCAACAATTACAAGGATGAGGAAAAGGTTAGGTTCCTCTGGAGTATTATCTATAGTAATTGTGACACCCTCACTATCGATATAATTCCCTGCGTCGTCGTAAACACGAATATAAAGCGTATAAGACCCATCAGCAACAGTAGTAGTATCCAATTTTAGTGTATAAGGGGCAGTCCAATTTTTTCCGATTTGAGTACCATTATCGGGGTGACCAAAATAAAACTTTACTTCCGAAACACCAGAGCCGCCAACGTTATCTTGAGCCGCTGCTGAGATAGTAATGTTGCCGCTTACCGTCGCTCCGTCGCTTGGTGAAATAATAGCTGCAACGTCAGGGGGGATGGTGTCTTTGAAAAATGGCCAATGGACGCCAGAACCATCGGTCACATTGGAATCATCATCCCACGCTTTGACATAGAGGAAATGTTGCCCCTCACTTAAGCCATTAAAGATATCTGAATCGATCACAATCAAACCAGTCCATGAATTTCCACTATAATCAGTAAAAATAGGGATCCAATTCACGGGGTCAGTTCCAGTTGGTTCCCAAGAATCCACTTGATAATATGCGTCATCAAGCGAAATCGCATCCCATATATTCGCATAGACCCGGGCAGGTACGTTCCAAGCCCATTGCTCAGAATCAAAACCAATAGATGGTGAATCTTCAAATACTTCTAAATGGTCTGGAAAATTCGCAGAACTTTCCATATTTTGAGGTGCTACAGCATTCAGAGTTCCAAGAATGTACATCGTCGTGAAAACATTGAAAAAGGCAAATAGAAAAATCAAGGCCATCAATCTTAATTTGGTTTTCTTCATATCATTACCTCAATTGAAAGTCAATATTTAGAATTCTATAATACATAATTGAAATAGAATTTAAGAAGGGGATTAGTAGGATTATCCGCGTATGTGGTAGGATTTTCCGAATGAGGTTAAAAGGGCTACTTTTTGTTGAAGATTAGATACTCGAAATTAATTTGAAATTTTAGGAGGGGAGGAAAGATTTCTCTTCATAAGGTTTCTCAACAAAATATTTTTCAATTAATTCCCGTGAATCCCGGAAAACAGTGACATCACCCTTGAAGTTTTGAACCAAAGATCCATATTTGGCTTCAAATTCTCTCAAGAAAGTCACAAGGTTTTTCCGGAGTATTTCTGGCCCAGTTCCTTTTAGAATAAGAGCAGCACGAGTCAAGTTCCCATCCTCCAAATTGATTTCAAATCCATGATACTCAATTTTTTTAACGGAGGTTGTCTCTTGGGAAAGTTCGGCTCCAAATTGCTGAATAGCACTGAGGAAGCCACTCATGAGATCGGTATCAGTTTGAGTTTCCTGAAAATTTAAATTATAAAGCGATAAACCTGACTGAGTATCGATGAGTATTATATGTATTAGGATTTTATGAATGACTTTTTCAATAAGTTTTTGATTATACTTCTCTAATTCAGCAAGTAGAAAGGTAAAATGAGTTATTTGGTCATTCTGTTCTTTAAAAGTTTGAGCAAATATTTCGATATTTGCTCTAGCAAGTCGTATAAGATGATTCAACCAACTTTGGATATTTGTTTGTAGTCTGGTGCTATCCTTTTCTCGAATTGAATCACCTACTTTAAAACTAACTTCAAGAGTTTCAATCCAACTAGAAATCTGATCAATCACTTCGAGATCTGGAAAAAGCCGATTAAGCCGCGAATTTATTTCCTTCAAAATTATGAGAATTTCACTAATTATCCATAGTTTTTCGCAGTATTCAAACAATTGAACTATTCGGTTTGTGATTTCAAATATACCTAAGATTTTTTGTCCCAGTTGTTCGACCCGTCCCATTAGTTTTTGCGCACTTTCAAGAGCAATATTGATAAGATTACGGATGTACGCTAAAAATCCAGTAGCTTGTTTCAGGCTATCGGCCCAAACATCTAAAACAAGTGTATTTGATACAATTATTACTTCAACCATCATTTTAGTAGAGGTAACCTTTGCTAAACCTAAAAATGCGCATTTATAATTTATATCATCAAAAATTACTTCTGCTAAATCTAAAGCGGTGATTTGATTATGAGCAATTTCAAACATCTGTTTTGGAACAATAGATTCGAATTCAATTTTGCTGGACCCTTTCTGAAGATCCTTTTTCCATTCAGTCATTTGATTTACCATTACTTTCTTTGGAGAAACTAATGGACATTTGATCCAGACTTCTTTGGGTTGAACAACAGCACTTTGAGGCTTTCCGAAACCATCTGTGTAAGCAACAGTGGCATACACTTGTGATTTTCCGCATTGCAAAGGCGTCAAAATGAAATCAACCCCTCGTGTCTCACCTGGCACTAAATGATCGATTGTTTGTACTTTATCCTCTAACGTGTATTGCGAAGTCGCTGTAATCATAATATCTATTTTGGAAATCGTCATTTTTGTGATGTTTTGGACAGCGACTTTATACCGAATATTGCCTCCAAAATAATCATATTCACGTAGAACTTTAACTATTTCTTCAAGTGGTGGAGCAGCTGGCTTTTTTACTTCAATAAACTCTGCTAATTTTTCATTTAATTCTGATGATAGGGTGAAATTATAGTATTTCTCTAAAAAATAGAGGAATTCTGTATTTATTGAATACACATTATCAGGATTTGCCTTTACCAGCTTGTTTTTTCGCAATTTATCGAGATGGTATTGGATAGTTGAATGATGCAATTCGAGAACTTTAGAAAGATTTGCTGGATTCAAGGATTGATATTTTAAAATTGAAAAAATTTTGAGGACATTTGGATTCCTTAATGAGAAAACGAGTAATTCTTTATCTTGTGGGAACTCTTCGTGAAAATAGACTTTATATTTCGCAAATTTTTGGTCTCTTACAAACCCAAATTTTTTTAACATTTCCAAATGCCAGCGACCGGCATATGGTCCTATCTTAAAATGGGTGAGAATTTGAGTAAAATGGATTCCTGGATTTTGGAAAATATAATCACAAATTTGATTTCGTGTTTCATTTTTAAGAATAGTTTCACGTGTCAGTCGAGAACCAGGGACAAATACTTTTTTCCGAATAAAATTTCCAAGAATATTCATTATTTCCTTATCAGGAAGTTTACTAGCCCTTTTCGAAACTGATAATAATTCATTAAAGGTGAAGTGGGGGTTTTTTCGAAGATATTCCTTAGCGATCTCGTAAATTCTCTTCTGATTTTCTGTTAATGTTTCTTCAAGTTCCATTGATTAGTTCCTCAGTAAATATAATGGCTTTAAATTTAGTTAAACTCCAATTTATTGACTAGTGATAACACGTCTATTAGGTTCTAGATGAAATATAACGCTAATGAATTTTTATTTCTATTCCTCTAAATTTATTTGGTGATTTCTGATTTAAAAAAAAACTATTATGATAAGAAGCCTAGGTGAGAAAAATAATGGAAAAATTTGTAGGAAAAATTAGGCTCAGGGGTTCTATACCGAAAATTGGAATCCGTCCAGCCATAGATGGAAGAAGAAAAGGCGTAAGAGAATCTCTTGAAGACCAGACAACGAATTTAGCAAGAGGCGTTTCCGATTTATTATCTAATAATTTACATCATCCCAATGGTCTTCCTGTTGAATGTATAATGGCGGAGAGTACCATTGGAGGCGTTGCTGAAGCAGCAGAATGCGCAGATAAATTCGCTAGAGAAAATGTAGGTGTCTCAATAACAGTAACCCCTTGTTGGTGCTATGGAACAGAAACAATGGATATGGATCCGCTCATTCCTAAAGCAGTTTGGGGATTCAACGGAGCAGAAAGGCCAGGAGCTGTTTATCTTGCTGCAGTATTGGCAGGTCATAATCAAAAAGGGCTTCCTGCCTTTGGGATTTACGGTAAGGATGTCCAAGATGCTGATGATAATACCATTCCTGATGATGTGAAAGAAAAATTATTACGCTTTGCACGGGCGGGTCTTGCAGTTGCATGGATGCAAGGAAAGACCTATCTTTCACTGGGATCCGTATCAATGGGCATCGCTGGGTCCATTGTAAATGAGATGTTCTTTCAAAATTATCTTGGAATGCGAAATGAATATGTAGATATGTCTGAATTTATCCGGAGACTTAATTTAGAAATCTATGATAAGGACGAATTCGAGCGGGCAATGAAATGGGTTCGTGAAAAATGCAAAGAAGGTAAGGACTTAAATCCACCGGATGCACAAAAATCTAGAGATGAGAAAGATAAGGACTGGGAAACAGTAGTGAAAATGACAATGATTGCAAGGGATTTAATGGTGGGCAATAAAAAGTTAGAAGAAATTGGATACGGGGAGGAAGCCTTAGGTCGTAATGCGATCCTAGCTGGTTTTCAAGGTCAAAGACAATGGACTGATTTCATGCCAAATGGTGATTTTCTTGAAGCAATCTTAAATTCCTCCTTCGATTGGAATGGAATTAGACAACCATATCTCATGGCAACCGAGAATGATTCCCTTAATGGGGTAGTCATGCTTTTTGGGCATTTACTAACCAACACCGCTCAAATTTTCGCGGATGTAAGAACTTTTTGGAGTCCTGAGGCTGTAGAAAGAGTCACCGGAATAAAGTTAACGGGGTTGGCAAAAGACGGAATCATACACATGATTAATTCAGGAGCCGCGGCATTGGATGGAACTGGTCATCAGATGATTAATGGTAAATCTGGAATCAAACCATTTTGGGAAATTACGGAAGAAGAGGTTGAAAATTGTTTGGAAGCCACACGCTGGGGACCTGCAATCCTTGAATATTTCCGTGGAGGTGGTTATTCATCAACTTTCTTAACTGTAGGAGATATGCCAGTTACAGCGTCAAGAATTAATTTGGTCCATCGATTAGGTCCTGTTTTACAAATCGCAGAGGGATTTGCAGTTACTATTCCTAAAGAAGTTCATGAGAAGTTAGATGAACGCACTAATCCAACTTGGCCGACAACTTGGTTCGTACCACGACTGACAGGAGAAGGAGCTTTTAAAAGTGTCTATTCCGTAATGAACAATTGGGGTGCTAATCATGCAGCACTTTGTTATGGGCATATCGGTGCTGGCTTGATTAGTCTTGCGTCAATATTGCGGATTCCAGTTTGTATGCATAATGTACCTGAAAAAAACATCTTTCGCCCTAATATGTGGAATGCTTTTGGAACGAATGACCTAGAGGGCGCCGATTATCGCGCATGTGTAACACTCGGACCATTGTATGGAAAAAAATAATCATATATTTTTATTTTTTATTCAATAGTAAGTATTTTTCACCTTTCCTCAATAAGTGTAGTATGCTTTAACTTTTTGAAGTTGACAAGATATGATTTATCAGGTTTTATTTTGAAAAATTTGAGTGCCACGATGATAAGTTTTAAGAATTTTAATATTGCCTAATTGATCTGGAGGGAGCTTTTCGGGATTTTGTTTTAAAACCACGAAATCAGCTAATTTTCCTCTCTCGAGACTCCCCTTGATATCTTCTTGTCCAAGTGCATACGCCGCATTATAAGTAAACATCCGAAGGGCTTCCATCACGGTAATTGCTTGTTCTGGAACAAGATTGTGTCGTGTGACGCAAGCAGAAATGGCCTTGAATACATTGACTGATTCAACCGGAGCATCGGAAGCTCCAGCTAAAATAATACCGGCATCGATTATTGATCGGAAAGGATATGTATATTTGAGCCTTTTAGATCCTAAGCGTTTTTCTAACCAAGTATATTCACTATTAATAAATGCGGGTTGGCAAACCATTATTATCCCTAAATTTGAAGCATCGGTGAGAATGTCGTCCGTGAGGAGGGAGGCATGTTCAATACGGCAGCGGGGAGATTCATTAGAAGGCTCACCAATAATATCTTTAAACACATCTACAACAATTCTATTGGCCTTATCACCAATGGCATGGCAGGCAATTTGAAATCCCAAGTCATATGCTTCTTTAAAAAGTGCATGGAGTTCCTCTTTTTTCGCTACCATGAATCCTGTAGCACCATCAGGGGAATCAGCAAAAGGTTCAAACAAGCAGGCAGTAGAAGCTCCAAAAGAACCATCCGCGTAAGTTTTGATTCCCGCTAAAACAAACCTGTTTTCTCGCGCATCAAGTTTTTGAATGGATCTTTTTATACGTTTTAATACCTTGGGGCGATTTGTAGAGATATAGAAAACGTAATCCTGTTTAATGAGACCTTCTTTAATAAATAATTCTAATAACGGTAAAACCATAGCTCCTGCTTCACCTTCAATCCCTACATTGCCGTATTGGACGATAACTCCACAGGTAGTGATTCCAAATGACGCCAATTCTGCTGAAGCCTCAACACCTGCTTCCTTCAAACGATCAGAGTTTGGTATTGGAATAGCACCAAGGACAAATGCCGCTGCTTTCTCAGTAAAAATCCCTATGGGATTACCTTGAGGATCAACCCTAATTTCCCCAGATTCTGGAGTCATTTCTTTGACATTTGAACTATCAATTCCTATTTGCTTCAAAAAAATGGAATTTACAGAACAAATGTGCCCATCATGGCGGAATATGAAAACAGGTCTATCTAGACACATTTTATCGAGGGCATATCTATCTGGAAAATGGCGCTCTGTCAGATTTTCAAAGGTATCTTCTATCAAATCGAGTCCAACAATGCACTCCCCTGGTTGTCTTAATTTGTGTGCTTGTTGTAGCACGGTATGTAATTCAGCATAACTTTTGACGCGAGATAAGTCAAGTTGGGTTTTTTTATAGACATAAAACCCGGGATGCATATGTGCATCGATAAAACCTGGGACGACACAAGCACCGCCCAAATTTTGTTCTTGTAATTCTAATTTATAACCGTATTTTGCATTATAATTCTCTATAAATTGATTTATTTCATTTCTGATGTGGTTTTCTATCCCAACTTCTAGTATTTTATCTTGAAAAATAGCCATTGCTTCAGCTTTGGAATTATTTTGATCTAAGGTCAGGATTTCACAATTATAGAAAAGCTTAACAGTTAGGTGTTTCATATTAACTTCTCTTCTTAATTTATTTCTAATTAAAAAGTATTATGATGATTTTCCTATCGAAATAGTTGGACTTGTTGCATATTTCTCTAATGCATTCTCGTCGAGTTTAATTCCCCAGCCCGGGCCAGTCGGTACTTTTGCCATCCCCTTATTATAATTCAAGGACGTAACAATGAGGTCATTTTCTAACATTACTTGTCCGAATAATTCGGTAGCATATCCAAGGGAATGGAATCTCGCGGCAGCCAAGTGAATGTGCATGGCAGAAGCGATTCCTAGAGGTTGGTTATGTATTACCGCTTTAATCCTCTGTTGTTCTGCATAATCTAGTGCTTTAATCGCATTGGTCACGCCCCCTGGGCGCTCTGAGTTTATGCCAAGCACTCCAACAGCTTGCAACTCGACCAGTGTAACGAAATCCTGAACTGAAAAGAAGCCCTCATGAGCCATTAAGGGGGTATCTACGCGCTTTTGGACAAATCCCATCCCGACGAAATTATCAGCCCGGATAGGTTGTTCCGCAAAATCAATGCTAAATTGTTCAATAGCTTTAATTGCCTCAACAGCCTCCTCAGGACTATAAGCCTGGTTATAATCTACTCTCAACCGCACTTCTGACCCCAATGCCTCTCGAATACTCTCAGAAATTTTTACATCCTCTTCGACACCCCTCCCAAGTTTGTACCTAAAACTCCGAAAGCCTATCTTGTGAAACATCTTTGCGAGCATCACCATGGTTTCGATATCGGCGAGTGGAATAAGTGCTGCAAGAGGGATTTCATCGACATTCCGCCCTCCTATAAAATCGCAGGCGGGATCTCCTTTAATTTGTCCCATTAAATCATAACACGCCATATCACAGAGCCCTTTAGCGACCTCATTACGAGCTACGTTAATATCCATCCTGTGAAGTATCTTTTCAACATTGAAGGGACTTTCACCAATAATATATTTAGATAGTGCCTTTTTGATGATGTCAATTATTCCTTCGGGAGAGATACCCGTTTCTGGGAGCCAAACGAAGGATTCACCCAATCCAATATTGCCATCATCACATAAAAGCTTGCAAATAACAAATTCCCCACCATGCCATTCTTCTTCGGCAGCAATGGCCATCCCCAAACCACCACTCTCAGCCATCGCTTGCCTTATCAAATTTTTGAATGGAACATATACCGGTGTTAATTCTATACCTTCGATTTCATATTTCAACTATAATCCACCATCATCCGAAAAATAGCACGTTATTATTTGAGATCACAACTTCATGCAATTTAAGCAATTGGTTTAAAACTTACTATGATTTCACCATATGGATCCCCACGCAAGAGACATTTCGTTTCTTTTGCCTCCACAAGTTCGTAAGGTGTTTCCAAATAGCTCCAAGCTTGCCTGATGATAGTACCAAAGAGCGTTGATAATATGTTTCCGTACTCGCTTTCTCCCAAGTCTTCCATTTTTATATCCCGAACGCCGCTACAAAGAATACAGGCGGGACCCTTTGTACGAATAATAAATTTCCCGCTTTTATCCTCATTCCATTCGAGAATGACCTTTTCAAAGGTCTTCTTATAATCTTTCCCAATCATTCCGTAGATCAATGCCTGGATGGTAAAGGGGCCATCGGGGATAAATCGAGATAATGCAAAACTCATCGAAATACCCATCATTAGGGGTTCATGGATGAGACTAGTTATTACTTCGTCTGCCGTGACGGTTACTTGAGCTTGAAATTCTTGAAGTGCGTCTGATAGATTACCTAACAATTCTGTATAGTGCCGAATTACAGCACGCAACATTAAATTGACCCCTAGCACGTTTACCTTTTCAGATTTCCTGTAATAAATTCTTTTTCCTAGCCCTATCAAGAGCTTTCTAAAAAAACCTAATTTATCAACCCCAGGCATTCACTCACCTCGCTATTTCAATGTGGTGCTCACAATATTCATCCCCTATCATAACTGATTTCACAGTTTGTACTTTATATGAAGGAAGGGGTGAATTTTTGGAAATATGCTCCAAGCAAGCAACAAGGTATCCATCAACGGACACGCAGGCGATATCTAGGC